>CBFGTF010000003.1:0-89313 GCA_965651655.1 uncultured Devosia sp. | reverse complement strand
CGCCGATCCCAGGATCACCGGCACCCGCTGGTGAATGCCCGTCGGTTCTACCTCGAGAATGCCTTGCCTGCCCGTCGTTGAACGCCCGCCGGCCCCTTCGACCAGCCAGGCCATCGGATTGGCCTCATAGAGCAGCCGCAGCCGTCCGCCCTTGCTCACCGTCTCGCTGTCGAGCGGGTAAAGGAAGATGCCACCGCGCATCAGGATGCGGTGGATATCGGCCACCATCGACCCTACCCAGCGCATATTGTAGCGCTTGCCCAAAGGCCCGCTTTCGCCTGCCACGCTCTCCTTCACATAGCCCGCCGTCGCCGCATCCCAGAAGCGCTCGCGCGCCGTGTTGATGGCAAATTCCCCCGAGGCCTCCGGCACCCTTGCCGCCGCCAGGGTCTGTTGCCAATGGCCCTCTTCGTCGAGCGTGAAGATGCTGGTTTCTCCCGCGATCCGCACCACGAGACTGGTTGCGGGGCCATAGGCGACATATCCGGCCGCCAGTTGCGCGCGACCCTTCTGCAGCAGCCCGCCGGCATCGGGCAGAACCGAGAAAATCGTGCCCACAGTGACGTTTACGTCCAGATTTGAAGAGCCGTCCAAAGGATCGGTTGCCAGAATGAACCGGCCCTGACTCGACATATCAACGGCTTCATCCAGCTCTTCGGAGATCAGAATCGAAATGGCCGGGTTTTGCCGCAAGTGATTCAAAACAATGTCGTTTGAGATCACGTCGAGCGCCTTCTGCGCCTCACCCTGCACATTCTCCGACCCGGCCAGCCCCGTCTGCCCGGTAATGGGCGCCGCGCGCAGCACCGCCGCCAGTTCTGCCCCGGCATCGGCCATGGAAGCAATGACGCTGGCCAGTGCCGTGTCGTTTGTCTGGGTGGTCAGCCACTGGGCAAGATCGGTCATCGGCGGGTCTCCATTGCTGCCTTCCAGAAGCCCCAGCCGCACCAGCCATACAAGTCCGACTTTCGGGTGACGTACCATCCTTGAACTATGGCGGCTCCATTCGCGTGGCCCCACTTCACCCTCACTCCCGCCCCATCAAGGGGGAGGGAGGCGCAGGGCCGCGAAGGCCGTGTTCATCCCTCCCACTTGTGGGGAGGGTAGCGCCGCTTGCGCCCGGCGGGCGCTAGCAGAGCTTGGGTGGGGGGCGGAACTTTCTACGGCGCTGAGTTTGCCTTGCCTCGCGCCCTAACCCTCCCGCGCCAGATCGGCCAGCAGGCCTGCCGCCACGCTCAGCCGCGAGACCGTGATATGGCCTTCCGTCAACTCTTTGACCGAAGCGACGCTGCGCGCCATGGCCACCGAACGCTGCGCCACGAAGTCGTCCACGCCACCCGCCGACAACACATCGGCGGTCAGGTCGCGCAGCGCCCGCATCAGATTGGCGAGTGCCCGGTCAAGCGCCATGCGGTCGAACCGGTCGCCCAGGACGATGGCGCGCCCTTCCTCGATGATGCGGAACAGGTCGAACAGGCCCGCAACCCCGAAAAACGCCTTCGCGGCGGTCAGGACGTCGACGCCGCAGCGCTCCGCCACCAGCACGATATCGCTGGCATGGCTGAGGAAGGGCAATTCGCCGATCCGCCGCGCCAGCCCTTCGGGGACGCCATGGGCGATCAGCCCGCTGATCCGCACCTCCAGCGCGCGCCGCTGATCCTCGGGCAGAAGACCCTCGGCAGCCGCCAATTGCCTGACGCCCTCGCCATGCCGCGCCACCAGCCCGGCAAGGCCCTCGGTCACCGATCCATTCCGCAGGAACCACAGGGCTTCCTGGCGCAGCAGCGCTTCCACCTGGGCATAGAGCGCCAGTTGCACCGCACCCGGCACCCGCCCGTCCAGCGCGTCGATCTCCGCATTGAGCCCGCTCAGGCCATAGGCGTCGCGCACCGCGGCAAAGGCCAGCGCGACTTCGCCGGCGCTGGCGCTGGTCGCCGCCGTCAATTCGGAAACAAAGGCTGGGCCACCGCGATTGATCATCGCATTGGCCAGAACCGTGGCGATCACCTCGCGCCGCAGCCGGTGGCTCTCGACCGCTTCGGGATAGCTCCGATGCAGCGTTTCGGGGAAATAACGGAACAATTCCCCCGCGAGATAAGGATCGTCGATGGCTGTCCCACCCAGCAGATCATCGAACAGCGTCAGCTTGGCATAGGCCAGGATCACCGCCAGCTCCGGCCGCGCCAGCCCCTTGCCTTCGGCAGCGCGGGCGTCGAGCACCGCGTCGCTGGGCAAGTATTCCACCTTGCGATTGAGCAGCCCCCGCGCTTCCAGCCCCTCGATCAGCACCCGGTGGTCGGGCAGTTCCGCCAGCCCGGCGCGCTCGGCCAGTGAGATGGCAAGCGTCTGCAGGTAGTTGTTTCTCAGGCACAGCGCCGCCACTTCCTCGGTCATGGTGACAAGGAAAGCGTTCCGCTTCTCGAGGTCCAATTGTCCCGATGCCACCACCGGCGCCAGCGCGATCTTGATATTGACCTCGAGGTCCGAGGAATTGACGCCCGCCGAATTGTCGATGGCATCGGTGTTGATGCGTCCGCCCTGAAGCGAATAAGCCACGCGTCCGCGCTGCGTCACGCCCAGATTGGCGCCTTCGCCCACGACCTTGGCGCGCACCTCCGCTGCATTGACGCGGATCGCATCATTGGCGCGGTCGCCGACCGAAGCGTCATCTTCCTCGGCCGCCTTGATATAGGTGCCGATGCCACCGAACCACAGCAGGTCCACCGGCGCCATGAGGATCGCTTTCATGACCTCGGCCGGCGTTGCGGCGTCCTTGTCGATCCCCAGCAGATTGCGCATCTCGGCGCTGAGCGGGATGGACTTGAGTGAGCGCGAAAACACCCCGCCGCCCTGCGAGATCAGGCCCTTCTCGTAATCCTGCCAACTGGAGCGCGTCTGCACGAAGAGCCGCTCCCGCTCTGCATGGCTGGCGCCGGCATCCGGATCCGGGTCGATGAAGATATCGCGGTGGTCGAACGCCGCCACCAGCCGGATTTCGGGCGAGAGCAGCATGCCATTGCCGAACACGTCGCCGCTCATGTCGCCCACGCCGGCGACGGTGAAGGGTTCCTTCTGGATATCGCGGTCCATCTCGCGGAAATGCCGCTTCACGGCCTCCCAGCCGCCGCGCGCGGTGATGCCCATCTTCTTGTGGTCATATCCCGCCGATCCGCCCGAGGCGAAGGCGTCGCCCAGCCAGAAACCGCGCCCCGTCGCTATGGAATTGGCCAGGTCCGAAAAGCTCGCCGTGCCCTTGTCCGCCGCCACCACCAGATAGGGATCGTCACCATCCCGGCGCACCGTCTCTGCCGGCGGGATCACCTCGCCCGCCATCAGGTTGTCGGTCACATCGAGCAGCGCCCCGATGAACACCTTGTAGCTGGCCGTGCCCTCCGCCATATAGGCGTCGCGCGCCATCCCCGCGGTCAGCCGCTTGGGCACGAAACCGCCCTTGGCCCCCACCGGCACGATCACCGCATTCTTGACCTGTTGAGCCTTGACCAGGCCAAGCACTTCGGTGCGGAAATCCTCCGGCCGGTCCGACCAGCGGATCCCGCCACGGGCAATGGCGCCAAAGCGCAGATGCACGCCCTCGACACGCGGCGAATAGACCGAGATTTCGCGATAGGGCCGGGGCGCCACCATGCCCTCGATCCGGCTGCTGTCGAACTTGATCGCCAGCGCCGGGCGCTGCGCCCCCTCTTCGTCCCGCTGCCAGGCATTGGTGCGCAGCGAGGCCTCGATCAGGTTCTGGAACCGGCGCACGATCGTGTCCTCGTCCAGCGATGAGATCTGGTCGAGTTGGTTGGCAATGGCGGCCCGCGCCGCATCCGCCACGGTGTCCCGATCAGCAATCGACGGGTCGTGCAGGGCGGCAAACAGGTCGATCAGTCCCTGCGCCGCCCCGCTCTGGGTCACCAATACCTGGGCGATATAGCGCTGCGAATAGGATGTTCCCACCTGCCGCAGATAACGCGACAGCGCCCGCAACAGCGCCGCGTCCTGCCATGTCAGCCCCGCCAGCGTCACCAGGGAGTTGAGTTGGTCGCTTTCAGCTTTCCCGGCCCACACGGCCAGCAGTCCGGCCTCGATGTCGGGCGCGCGGTCCAGCACATCCAGGCTCGTCTCCTCGCCCAGTTCCACCACCATGTCGTGCAGATAGCGCTCCACCCCATCGCGCGGCACGATCGTATAGGTCCGCTCGTCGATGACGCGGAAGCCGAAATGCTCCAGCATCGGCACACGGTCGGACAGGGGGATGGCCGTGCCTTCATGATAGAACTTGAGGCCCAGCGCCCCATCTGCGCCGCTGCGTGTGGCGAGGCGAATGGCAATGCCGTCGTCGCCCAGGGCCTGGAACACCCCGATATCGCGCAAGGCCGCTTCTGCATCGTTGCGGCTCTGATAGGCGCCGGAGAACGCCTGTTTCCAGTCATTGATGACCCCCGGTTCCGGCGCCGCAGCCATCAGCATGTCGGAGAAATCGTGGGTGAGGGCCTCGACCCCGGTTTCCAGCGCCCGCCGGTCCGGACGCGGCGTCGCCCCGCCATTGCGCCCGATGATCACGTGCAGCCGCACCAGCTCGCCCTCGGGGAAATGCGGATAATAGGCTGACACGCGCCCATCGAAGATATCGGCCAGATAGCGGGTGATCCTGGCACGGACTGCCCCGTCATAGCGGTCGCGCGGCACATAGACGAGAATCGACACGAAATTGTCGAACCGGTCGATCCGCGGCAGCACCCGCACTCTTGGCCGGTCGTAAAGTCCGGCAATGGCCTCGGCAAATTCGGCCAGTTGCGCGGTGTCGATCTGGAACAGCTCGTCACGCGGATGCGCATCCAGCGCACCCAGCAGCGTCCGCCCTGCATGGCCCAGCGGGTCGACACCGGATTGCCGCATCACCTCGGCGATCTTGCGGCGGATGATCGGTACTTCGGTATGCGGCGTCGCCTGCGCCTGGGCCGTGTAGAGCCCGACTACCCGCAATTCGCCACAAGCCTGGCCATCGGGCCCGAACAGTTTGATGCCCACATAGTCCATATGCGCCCGCCGATGCACGCGCGAGCGGACATTGGCCTTGGTGACCAGAAGTGGTTCGGTCCCCTTCACGAATGCCACCAACTGCGGCGTGCTTTCCACATAATGGGGGCCGCTGCGCAGCACGCGCAGGGTGTCGTCTCGCAATATGCCCAGGCCCGTGCCGGCGCGCGGCACCAGCCCGTCGCCCTCCAGCCCATACTCGCGCAGTCCCAGGAAGGTGAAATTATGCTCGGTCAGCCACTCGATGAACCGCTCCGCCTCGTCCCTTTGTGCAGGTTTGAGCACATCGAGGCCCGCCGAGGCGCGCCGTACCCGGTCCAGCATGTTCTGCCAGTCGGCCACGGCATTGGCCACGTCGCGCAGCGTTGCCTCCAGCTCGGCCACCAGGTCATCGGGATCGGCCACCGGGTCGCTCTGGATATGGAGCATGCTGACCGCCGTGCCGCCCTCGGCAACCACCTGGCCATTGGCCACATGTAGCACCGGGTGCGCAAACAGCCTTATGGCTCCACCCAGCGATCGCAGCGCTGCCAGCGCGCTGTCGACGATGAAGGGCATGTCGGGGCTGATGATATCCAGGATCAGCGGCTCGCCCGCTTGCCTGGCCGGCGTCATGAGCACCCGCGTCGCGTCCACCGGGCCCGCAGTCAGCCGCTCATGGCTGGTCACCAGGGCCTCGATCAGCCCGGCGGGTTCGTGCCCGGCAAGGTCATCGGGGTCTATGGCCTCAATTGCCTTGGTCAGCAACAGCAGCAGGCTCGCATCCTTGTCCGCCCTGGATCGCGCCTGTTCCAGATAGTGCGCCGCAACTGCCGTGGTCATGCCGTGCTCCCCGTGACTCGCAGACGCTACCTTAGGCGCAGCGGATGACACTGTCTGCACTACTCGGCATCTGCAGCCGACCGGGCGCGCAAGCGGGGCGGGAGCAGCTTATTTCATTGGAACGTCACATTTGGGCAAAGCGTTTCCTGCCACGTCGTCGCCGCAATCGTTTACGACTTGTTAAACCCGACCAATGTGGTAGTCTATGGTCAGTTCAAACGCAGGTGCATCCATGCCCAAGCTATCCCAGTACGCATCCTACACGGCGCTCGCCGCCGCACTGTTCATCGGCTTCGCCGTGACCGTCCTCGCAGGCATGCAGTTCTGATCGTCAAGAGCGTTGAGTTTTGAAGTTTTGATGGCGGCCGAAAGGCCGCCATTTTTATGTTCTTGTCCAATTACCTAATTGGCGTTCCCACTCTGTGGAAGCAGGAGCGGGCATATACAGGGCGTTTACCGCCAATCACGAAATTGGATTGGAGTATCTGGAACGAAATTTCCAAAAGTCCGAAATTCGACTGCCAGTTTATTTCCTCGATTACCCGGTCCCGGCAAGCTCTGGCCTTGAGATACTATATCGAAAAGGTAGGGTATTAGGGTCAACAACGAGGAGGGTTTCATGAAAACCGCTCGCATTATGGCCTATGCCGGCCTTGCCGCGGCTCTGGTATTCGGCACCATCGCCACCGCCACGGCTCAGTCCCGCACTCTGACCAATGTCAGTTACGATCCCACAAGGGAGTTCTACGAGGAGTTCAACCAGGCCTTCGTCGCCACCTGGCAACAGCAGACCGGCGAGGCCATTGCCGTCCAGACCACCCATGGCGGCTCCGGTGCGCAGGCCCGCTCGGTCATCGAGGGATTGCCTGCCGACGTTGTGACACTGGCGCTTGAGAGCGATGTCAACGCTATCGTCGACCAGACCGGCAAGATACGGGCCGACTGGCGCGGCACCTTGCCCAACGCCAATGCACCCTATACCTCGACCATCGTATTCCTGGTGCGCAAGGGTAATCCTAGGGCCATTGCCGATTGGGACGACCTGATCGCCGATGGTGTGCAGGTCATTACGCCAAACCCCAAGACTTCGGGCGGCGCCCGCTGGAATGTGCTGGCGGCATGGGCGTGGTCACTGGCGCAGCCTGGTGGCACCGAAGAGACCGCGCGAGACTATCTCGCGTCGCTGTTCCGCAATGTGCCCGTGCTGGACACTGGCGCCCGCGCCTCCACCATCACGTTCGCGCAACGAGGGTTGGGGGATGTGTTGATCGCTTGGGAAAACGAAGCCCTGCTGACGCTGGCCGAACTGGGCCCCGACCAGTTCGAGATCGTTACACCTTCGGTATCGATCCTGGCCGAACCTTCGGTCGCAGTGGTGGATGCCAATGCGGATGCCCGCGGCACCCGCGACCTGGCCACAGCCTATCTCGACTATCTCTATTCGCCCGAAGGGCAGGCACTGGCTGCCAGGCACTATTTCCGGCCTTCCGACACCACCGGGCTGGATCCTGCGGCGCTATCCGTCTTCACCGACCTCACCCTGGCGCGGATCGATGATTTTGGCGGTTGGCGTGAGGTGCAAAAGACCTTCTTCGATGATGGGGGAATCTTCGATCAGGTCTTTGAGGGCAATTTCTAGGGACCGGCCCCGCCGTCCGACGTGCAACCACGGCGGGCGGCCCCTTTCAATGCACCGTCGCCGGTTCGATAGGCGTGGCTGGTCCGTCCCCGACCTTGGGTCCGGCCCAGAAAACCACATAGAGCAGGTCCTGGCCCTTGGCATCGGTGATCTCGATGGAACGGGGCGCGTCCATCTCCCCACCTTCGCCCGCCACCTTCTCGATGATGGCACGGCCCATCTCGGCCGCAGACTGCTCCGCGGCTTCCAGGCTCTCATGCTCGCTGCCCTGGTCGTCGCGGATCAGGGCTTCTTCGGTTCGGTAGTGAAAATAGTAGCGTGGCAATGGTCATTCCCCGTCATCCGGGTTGAACGTGGAAAGGTGGCAAATCGTTGCCAGCCCGCCCAGCAGTCTGGCACTGCATCATGAGTCAGTCGACCCCGCCCAGCTCACTATAGCCATGCCGATGCCACATCAGCGGACTGCGCCTGTCGTCGGTCTCCGCCTCCATGATCGCGCCGGCAAACAGCACATGCGTCCCGGTTTCCATGGCGCCGATCACATCGCAATCGAGCACGGTGACCGCATTCCGCAATTTCGGGTGTCCGGACGGCCAGGCGTCCCAATGACCCAGCGCGAAGCGGTCTTCCGGCGGCACCTGACCGGCAAAGGCATCCGCGACCGCCTTCTGGTCATTTGCCAGCATGGCCAGCGAAAAGCCGCCGGTCTTGGCGATAAGGTCGGCGAGGCGGCTGACAATATCGATCGACACCAGGATGGCCGGTGGCTGCGCCGAGAGTGACAGCACCGAGGTCGCCGTCCGCCCCACGCGTTCGTCCCCGCGCCGCGCCGCCACCACATGCACGGCCGATGCCAGCCCCGACATCGCCGCGCGAAATTCCGCGTCACTGACACTGGGCCGGCGAAGCGGCCGCAGGGCCATGCTGTCGGGAAGTTCGAAATCGGGCATAAGGTTCGTCATTATCGCTTGTTTCTTGGTGGGGCAAACGTGCGGTGCGACGTTTCGTCGATCATGGGCCTAAGCACCCCCACCCTTGATCCCTCCCCACAAGGGGGAGGGAGACGATGAACACCGGCATTTCAGCCCTGCGCCTCCCTCCCCTTGATGGGGAGGGATTGAGGGTGGGGTGGGCCGCACACACCGGAGCACCCGTTGGACGGCCCCGCCCCTGGATTGGCGCGGTTCAGCAACCGGCAACTGCCTCAGCCCAGATTGGCTTCCGCAAACTCGTAGTTCGCCAGCCTGTCGAGGAAATTGGTCACATAATCCGGGCGGCGATTGCGGAAGTCGACATAATAGGAGTGCTCCCAGACATCGAGGCCGAGCAGCACCTTGCCCTCGCCGGTGGCCAGTGGATTGGAGCCGTTTGGAGTCTTGGTGGTCTTGAGCTTGCCATCATTGCCCAGCACCAGCCAGGCCCAGCCCGAACCGAACTGGGTGGTCGCGGCGGTCTTGAAACTGTCCTTGAAAGCGTCGACCGAGCCGAAGTCGTCCACGATCTTGGCTTCCAGCCTGCCCGGCAGCGCGCCGCCATTGGGGCTCAGCGCCTGCCAGAAATGAATGTGGTTCCAGTGCTGGCCGGCATTGTTGAACACCGGCGCCAGATCAGGCTTGTCCTTGGCAAAGGCCACGATCTCCTCAAGCGACTTGCCGGCCAGGTCGGGGTTCTTTTCGACAAAACCGTTCAGCGCGGTCACATAGGCCTGGTGATGCTTGCCATGGTGCAATTCCAGTGTTTCCTGGCTCATGCCGCGTTCGGCAAGGGCGGCGGGGGCGTAGGGCAGGGTGGGGAGCGAGAAGGTCATGTCGAAGGTCCTTTCAGCGCCGGCTTGCAAACAGAGCGAAGCCGGGTTAATTTCCAAGCAATGGCTTTGAAAACCCTTTCCGCAGATATGTCAAGCTCGGGCTTGGAAAACACCAGCTGGTCACCGCGCAGCCCCGGCGAGCGTATTCTCATGGCTCTCAAGATGAGTGGTTCGCTCTCCGCCGCAGCTCTGGGCGGCAAGCTGGGGACCACCAGCGAGGCCGCGCGCCAACAGCTTCTGCGCCTGGCCGAAGAGGGTCTTGTGGAAGCCCGCAGCGCCTCGGCCGGTGTCGGTCGCCCGACCCAGCTCTGGGGCCTCACCCCGGCGGCCCAGGCCCGCTTCCCCGATACCCACGCCGCCCTGACCGTGCAATTGCTCGATATTGTCCGCAGCCAGCTGGGCGAAGGGGCGCTAGACGCCATCATCGCCGTGCGCGAAGCCGAGACCCGCGCGGCCTATGAAGCCGCCATTGCACCCGCTCCCGATTTGAAATCCCGTGTTGCCGCCCTGGTCGATCTTCGCAGCCAGGAAGGCTATATGGCCGCCTGGAGCGAGCAGCCCGACGGCTCACTGCTGCTGGTCGAAAATCATTGCCCCATTTGCGCCGCCGCCACCGCCTGCCAGGGTTTCTGCCGCGCCGAACTGGATGTCTTCCGCGCCGTCCTCGGCCCTGAAGTCACCATCGAGCGGCAGGACCATATCGTCGCTGGGGGCCGCCGTTGCTCCTATTCCATCAAGGCCAATGCCGATGTCCCTGCCTGATCGCCCGCCTGTCGGCACCCAGCTCCACCGCATCGGTTGGGAGACGCCCGAGGGCCTCGACGAAGCCATGATCCGCGCCGTGGTCGAAGAATTCTACGCCCGCGCCCGCCGCGACGACGTCATCGGCCCGGTCTTCAATCGCGTCATCCCCGAGGCAGACTGGCCGTCCCATCTCGACAAGATCGCCGATTTCTGGAGCTCCATGCTGCTTGGCTCCGGCCGCTACAATGGCCGCCCCATGCCCAAGCACATGGCCATACCCGAACTGGGCGACGCCCATTTCATGCGCTGGCTGCGTCTCTTCCGCGAAACAGTGACCGAAATCTGTCCGCCCGACATCGCCGCGCTCTTCATCGAGCGCTCCGAGCGCATCGGCAATTCCTTCCGCATGAACATCTCCATGCGCCGCGGCGACGACATCACCCGGATGGCCCCGCTCAAACGCGAAGCCGACCCAAGCTGGAAGCCAGAATAGGCAATCAGGCGAAGAGCCGGCTCAACCCGACACGCGCTTCAGGAAATCCAGCACGGCCGCGTTGAACGCGGCCGGTCGCTGCACAGGCGCAAAATGACTGACGCCCGGTAGCTCCAGCAGCTGTGCCCCGGGTATGGCCTCGGCAATATACCGGGCGTGCTCGGGCCGAATGAATTCGTCTTTCGCGGCCCACGCAATCGTCACGGGAACCCGGATCGCTCGCAGGTCGTCCTGGCTGTAATTGGGCTGGCTGCCCTGCATGACCTGCAGGGCCTGGCTCATCGCCTCGAACCCACCCGGTGTCGGTGACAGGGCGGCATAATCCTTCTGGTGGCGGCTGACACAATTGCCGATGACGTCGGTCATCTCAAAAGGCCAGGCGCCGCTGTCATCGACATTGCAGGCAAAGAAGAACACGCCGGACACGCGTTCGGGGTTTGATTTTGCGAGTGCCAGCCCGGTACAGGCGCCATCGCTCCACCCCACAATGCCCGCACGCCCAATGCCCAGATGGTCGAGCACCGCGACAAGATCGTCGGCAAACTGGTCATAGGAGAACGGCCGCCCGTCCCAGCCGCTGCGCCCCTGTCCGCGGCTGTCAATGACGAGCACGCGATAACCCTCCGCCAGGAGGAACTCGACCTGGTAGCCAAAGTTGCCGGCATTGCCGAGGCCGCCATGCAGCAGCGCCACCACCGGCCCGCTGCCATAGACACCAAACCACAGCCGCGCCCCATCCCGCATGATGGTCGCGCCGCCTTGGGGCAGCGGCGGCGGTCCCTCGGCGGCGAATAGGGTCAGGTCGTCATCGGCAATGTCATCGTGCATGCGTGTCACCTCTATTTCACCGACACGACGAACCACGATCCCGGTTTTCGACCGTCCGCGCAGATTGACTACCCCAGCAACCCCACGCCCGCCTTCACATCGCGGTCCAGCACCAGCACGCCATTGACCACCGTCAGCCGCCCCTGGTGGATCGCCGTCCGCCGCGACTTGAAATCGGGCGGACCCTCGGCCTGGCTGCGCTCGTCCCATTCTGGATGCGTGAAGTAGAACATCGCCGCATAATCCTTGAACGCCACCACATCGGCGTGGCGCACCAGGCGGTGGTCCATCTCATGGCTGCCCGGCTCGGCTCCGATGACACCCTGGCGGGTCCACAGCCGCGCATTGTCTGAACGATAGACGCCCTGGCCGTGCCATTCGTCCACGATCAGCCAGAAATAGCCGCCCAGTTCGAACACATTGGGCCCCTCATGCGGATCGCCATAGGGCGACCCCGCCAGCACGCGGCCCTCGATCTGCCAGTCAAAGAGGTTGCTGCTCGTCGCGCTCCATGTGCTCGATCCGGCGCTTTCATCCTTGTACCACAGGCGCCACAACCCATCCGGACAGCGATGGACGCAGGCATCGATCACGCGCTTGCTGGACAATTGCAGCGGCCCGACCCGCTCCCATTGCGTGAGGTCCTTGCTGGTGAAATGCGTGATGGTGCGGGGAATGCCGCGCCAGTCATCCGGCACGCCGGTGATGTAGCTGAGGAACATGTGATATTGCCCCTCGGCAAAGATCACCTCCGGCGCCCAATGCGTGTTGAGCCCGTCCTCCCCGGGCGCATCCAGCCCCTTGATGGTCCCGCGATAATGCCAGCTGGCCCCGCCATCCACGCTCATCGCCAGGCCGATGGCCGAGCCATGGATCCAGGTGAACTTGGGGCCCTCGGCCCCCGCCCGGCGATTGGTGTAGAACATCCACCACTCGTCAGTGCCCTCGCGGCGCACCACCACCGGGTCCGCCGCGCCATCTTCAATCGGATCACGAAATATGGGTGCGCTCATACCCCTTCATAGACCCGCACGCTGCGTCCGTCAGCCCTTTCCACCAGTCGGCCCGATTGGCCCATGCTGTCATTGGCCGCCTCGACCATGCCCGGGTCGGTCGAAAGCTTGCCTGCCCCTGCATCGTCCGTTGACAACACGGAGGCCTTGAGCAGCCGGGAATAGGGGTGTTCGGGATTGTCGAGCACGGTGCGCGCGTCCCCCATCTCCACGATCCGGCCGCGCTGCATGATGATCAGCCGGTTGGAGATGTAATAGGCCGTCGCCAGGTCATGGGTGATATAGATGACGCTGACGCCAAGGTCGTCGCGCAGGCTCTTGAGCAGGTTGACGATGCTCATCCTGAGGCTCGCATCCACCATCGACACCGGCTCGTCGGCTATCAGCAGTGGCGGATTGGGGATCAGCGCCCGCGCAATGGCGCAGCGCTGCAATTGCCCGCCGCTCATTTCGTGCGGAAACCGCCCGCGCACTTCGGCCAGGCTCAGTCCCACCTTCTGCAGCGCCTCGTCCATGGCCTTGTCGATCACCGCCTTGTCGCCCGTCCCCAGAAACCGCCGCGCTGTCGATTCGAGATAGCGCTCGATCTGCTTGAGCGGATTGAAGGCTTCGAACGGGTTCTGGAACACCGGTTGCACCCGGCTCATGAATTCGAGCCGCTTGGCGCGCCCGGAATGCCGGTCCACCTTCTCGCCCCGGAACCGGATTTCCCCGCTGGTGGGATCTTCCAGCCCGAGGATCATGCGGGCCAGTGTGGTCTTGCCCGAGCCGCTCTCCCCGATAATGGTGAAGATTTCCGGCTTCTCCGCGCTGAGGGAGAAATTGGCGTCCATCACCGCATCCACAATCTTGCGGCCGAACAGCCCGCCCATGGTGAAGCGCTTGGAAACGTCACGAATGTCGAGCAGGGTCGTCATGCCATCACTCCTGCCGGTGCCGCCACGTTGACCAGCGGCTTGACATCCTGCCAGCGCCAGCATGCCGTGCGATGATCGGGACCAACCACTTCCATGGGCGGCACCTCCTTGCGGCACTTGTCTACGGCCAATGGGCAGCGCGGATGGAACCGGCAGCCCTGCGGCGGGTCCGCAAGGTTGGGCGGGCGGCCCTCCAGGGCCGGGCGCTGCTGCGTGTCCCCGATGCGCGGCAGGCTCGCCACCAGATGCGCCGTATAGGGATGCTTGGGCGCAAAGAACATCTGCCGCGTCGGCCCTTCCTCCACCAGCCGCCCGGCATAGATGATGCCCACCCGGTCCGCGACATTGGCATGCACGCTCATGTCATGGGTCACGAACACCACCGACGCACCCATCTCCTTCTGGATGTCGCGGATCAGGTTCAGCACCTCTTTCTGCACCACCACGTCCAGCGCCGTCGTCGGCTCGTCGGCAATGATGAATTCGGGGTGGCAGACTGTCGCCAGCCCGATGGTCACGCGCTGCCGCATGCCCCCTGAAAGCTCATGCGGATAGGCCCGTAGCACGTCCGCGGGCAGCTTCAGCCGTGCCAGGTGGTTGACCACGCGTTCCTCGAAGGCAGCGCCCGTGAGGCCCAGGGGGCGTTGCGCAAAGTCCTGGAAGGTCCGCCCGATACGCCGCACCGGATTGAGCACGCTCATCGAGCCCTGCATGATGTAGCTCAGGTGCTTCCAGCGCACGCTCTCGATCTGGGCCGGCGTGGCATGGGCCACGTCGATGGGGCCGTTCTTGAAATTGTACTTCACGCTTCCTTCCACCACCCGCAATGGCGGACGGATGGCGGCGGCCAGCACCTTGATGAAGCTGGTCTTGCCCGACGAGCTTTCCCCGGCAATGCCATAGACCTCGTTCTTGCGCATCGTGACGGTAATGTCGTCGACTGCCCGAACCTCCCGGCTGACGCCGAAATAGTTCATCTGGTAATAGGCCCTGAGACCCTCGACCTCGAGGATGACTTCATTTTGTTCGGCCATGGTTCAGGCTCCCATGCGGCGCAGGCGGCTGCGCGGGTCTATGTATTCGTTCATCGAGATGGCGAGCAGGAAC
Source organism: uncultured Devosia sp. (assembly GCA_965651655.1). GTDB lineage: Bacteria > Pseudomonadota > Alphaproteobacteria > Rhizobiales > Devosiaceae > Devosia. Next base: position 74,900 of record CBFGTF010000003.1, on the reverse strand, counting down.
AGGCCGATAAAGGTCATCACCATCAGGATCACCGGGATGGTGATCCACCACCACACGCCCACCACCATGGCCGAGTGCGAATTGGCCCAGTAAAGCGCGGTGCCGATGGTGGGATTGTTGATATTGGTGAAGCCCAGCACCGCCAGCGTCACCTCCAGCCCGATCGACCACAGCATGTTGTTCATGAAGGTCGAGAACACGATCGGCATCACATAGGGCAGGTGTTCTTCGAGCAGGATCTTGCGCGTGCTCATGCCGGCAAACACCGCATGGCGGGTAAATTCGCGATGCTTCAATCCCAGCGCCACCGAACGGATCAGGCGCGCATCGAAAGGCCACCCGAAACAGGCCATGATCAGCGCCAGCGTCAGGCTGTCCATGTGGTTGCGCAGAACGAAATAGAACAGCACCAGCACCGGGAAGATCGGGATCGCCACGAAGATGTCGTTGATGAACATCAGCACCCGGTCGACCCAGCCGCCCAGATACCCGGCCGTCAGTCCCACCGCGATGGAAATGACCCGGCTCAGCACCGCCACGGTCAGCCCGAATGCGAGGCTGTTGCGGAAGGCGGCGGACAGCTGCCAGAACATGTCCTGCCCGCGCGAATTGGTGCCGAACCAGTATTGTGCCGATGGCGGCTGGTCCGGGATGGTCATGTAGATCAGGCTCGGATCCACCGGCGAGAAGAAGCTCAGGCAGGCGAAGACGACCACCGCTCCGACCAGGACAAGCCCGATTGCGAATTCGATATTGTAGCGGATGAGATCGCGGAAAACGGCAAACATGGACTTACTCCGCCCGCACGCGTGGATCGAGAATGGGATAGAGCAGGTCGACGATGAAGATGGCGATGGCCACCGCAGTCACCGAAACGCTCGAAACCGCCAGGACCAGCGAATAGTCGCCGGCATTGACCGCATCGATCAGCAGCGAACCGAGCCCCGGATAGTTGAACACCTGCTCGGTAATCACCGTCCCGGAAAACACCCCGCCCAGCGCCATGGCCAGGGCCGTCAATTGCGGCACCAGGGCATTGCGCATCACATAGCTGGTTACAACCGTTCCGCGATTGACGCCCGCCAGTTCGGCATAGGTCACATAGTCCTCGGTCACGATATTGCTGACCAGCGCCCGCATGCCCAGGAACCAGCCGCCGAACCCGACCAGAACCAGTGACATGGCCGGCAGGGTGGCGTGCTGGATGACCGAGGAAATATAGGGCCAGTTGAACCCCGGCGTCACGTTCATGGCAAATCCGCCCGAGATCGGCAGGATTGGCCAAAGGAAACCGAATATGATCAGCAGGATGAACGCGACCACATAATAGGGGATCGGCTGGATGCCGATGGCGACCAGGCCGAAGGCCTTGAGAAACTTGTTGTCCTGGTAGTAGCCGGCCAGCCCGCCCATGAAATTGCCGATGGCAAAGGTAATCAGCGTGGCCAGGGTCAGCAGCGTCACCGTCCAGGGCAGGGCGCGCATCACCAGGGTCATGGCCGGCGTGGGAAAGGCCAGCAGCGACGGGCCGAAATCGCCCCTGACCAGGCGGCTCCAGAAATTGATATACTGGCTCCAGATGGGCTCATCGACCCCATAAAGCTCGGTAAGGGCGGCCCGCATCGCCATGATGGCCTCCGGATTGGAGACCGATCGCGCCGTCATTCTGCCCAGTGCCGCCTCGACAGGGCTGATGGGGGACAGGTGGGTCACGAGGAACGTGGCGGAGACGCCGAAGAAGATCACCGCCACCAATTGCAGCAGGCGCTTCCCGACAAACCAGAGATAACCTTGCATCTTCGAACCGTCCCGAAAGGGTAAATCGCTCCTGTGAAGCGACTTGAGGAGAGAAGGCCATGAGGCCTGCGGCCGGAGGGCCCGGCCTCTCCACAACTGAAATGTCACCCTCCCATTGTGAGGAGGGAAGCGGGATGGGCCTGGCCTCAGGCCAGACCCGTTTAGTCAACCAGGATGGGGGTGTTTGAAGGTCCGTTCGTCACCCCACCCGGATTTGCCTTTTGCGAGCAAATTGCAGGAGGGGCGTGCCGGAGGGCACGCCCCTCCGAGTGGCCCGGCTTGCGCCGGGCCCCCGGGAGAACCTCAGGAAGCGCCTTCGACCGGGCTGATCTGCGTGAAGATATACTTCGCGTTGGACCAGTTGGTGACCGGGTTCGCATAGGGGTTGTCTGCATTGGGCCAACCAGTCCAGAACCGGTTCGACTGCATGGAGAACACATTGTAGGACATGATGGGAATGTTCGGCATCTCCTCGAGGTGGAGCTTGACGAACTCATGGCCGTATTCGATGGCCTTGGGATCATTGAAGTCGATGCCACGGACCTTGTCGATGATCTCGTCCAGGCGCGGATCTTTCCAGCGCATCCAGTTGCGGCCAGGCTGGGTTTCACCCGGCTCCACCACGAAGGATGAGTGGTAGCTGTCGAGGAAGAATGCCAGGTCGGGGTGACCGCCATAGGTTTCCACGGCCCAGCCGATTTCCACCTCGAAGTCGCCCGCACCGGTACGATCCCAGATATCGGTCGCCACTTCCGCCGTTGCCTGCACGCCGGCCTGCGACCAGCTCTGGGCAATCATCACGCCCAGGCGATTGATGACGCCTTCCTGGGGCACGAGGACGCTGATGGTGAACGGCGTTCCATCGGGCTGCATCCACTGGTTGCCGCTCTTGGTGTAGCCGGCTGCGGTCAGCAGTTCCTCGGCCGCCTGGAGGTCGGTCTTCCACCAGCCATAGCCGAACGAATTGCGGATCGCATCGGGGTCGGTTGGCACCTGGTCGCCGAACTGCGGACGTACCATCTCGGCGATCTGCAGGCCGACATCGGGATCATAGGGCTTGATGACGCGCGAGCCGGTATCGAGCTCGAAATTGACCAGGTAGTCCTGCAGCGGTGCGTGATAATCGCGCGGATGCGTGCCGGTCGGCGGGATGGAGATCGCCGAAAGCGTCGCCGCGCCGCGATAGGACGCCATGGACATGGCGCGCGCATCGAGCATGAGGGTGAGGGCCCAGCGCACCCGCTTGTCCTGGAACTTGGGGTTCTGCAGGTTGAACACGGCCATGGGCAGGGTCGGATCGGGATGGGCATAGGGGAAGCCGGGGAACCAGCCCTGCACGTCCGGATCCTGTTCCACGATCGAGAAAGTGCCTTCCGGCGACAGGTCGTGGATCATGTCCAGATTGCCGTTGCGCATTTCGATCAGGCGATTGTCGGTCGAAATGTTGTTCCGGTAGATCACGTATTTCGGCTTGGGCTCGCCCACCAGTGCCATTGTGGTCTTGTCCCAGTCGGCGCGCTTCTCCCAGATATACCAGGTGCCGTTCGGGTCATATGAGTGCAGCGTATAGGCGCCGAGGCTGACCGGCGGATTGTTCTCGAACGCCACGATGTCTTCAACGCCCTCGAACACATGCTTGGGCATGATCCAGGCGGCATTCCAGCGCACCGAGAAGGTGGTGTGGAAGCGCGAATTGGGATTCTTGAGCACGAAGTGGACGGTATAGGGGTCCACTGCAGTCACGCTCTCGATCTGGGTCGAGAAGGCGCCATACCAGCCGGTGCCGGGCGTTGCTGCCTGCTTCTCCACCGTGAACACCACGTCGTCGGCGGTAAATTCCACGCCGTCGCTCCACATGATGCCCTGACGCAGCTTCACCGTCATTTCGGAGAAGTCGTCATTATATTCCCACGGTCCCTCGGCCAGGGAATAGTAGATGGCGTTTTCGCTGGCGCCTTCGATGCCGGCATCCGGGTCGATGTACCAGAAGGTGTCTGCCGTCAGCTGCTGCAGTCCGGTGCTCAGCCCGCCGCCGCCATTGGCCCACAGGTTGAACCAGCCCGGATTGCGGATCGTGCCCTCGGGATTGTGCACGATGACAGTTTCATTGCGCGGAAACTGTGCCAGGTCTGGCGCCGAGCCGGCGTCCTGCCCCAGGGCCAGCTTATTTCCGGCGACCATGATTGCGCCGACCGCGGTCGTGCCGATCAGAAAATTGCGTCTGTCCATTGATTTCCTCCCATGTGGAACACCTTTTGGCGCTCCCTTTCAAAGGGCTCCTCAACCCTCGATAAGTCATACTTAACTAGGGGTAATCGGCTGTCAATGCGTTTTCTGATGTAAATCCATTACCATGATACAAAAAGCAGTGAGGCGCACCTTTTCCAGGTGCGCCTCGTTCAAAATGGCTGTTGATAGTCGTTCATGAAGAGGGTCCAGGACCCCCTCCGGCGTCAGATCTTCACCCGCACCATCTGGTAGGAATAGGGCGGCAGGGTGACCGTGAGCTTGCCACCGGCAACCGCTGCGCCAGTTCCCTTCCTGGGGGCGACCTCATCCTGCTTGCCGGCGGTATTGACCGCTTTGAGGTCAGGGTGCGTCATCACCTGGTGGTCGATTACCGTTGCGTTTTCAAAGCCTTGCAGACTGATTTCGGATTCGATGCTTTCGCTCGTATGGCGATTGACGAGGAAGAAGCTGAGCGTGCCATCATCCTCGTTATGCACCCCCGAGATGTCCACGAATGGGGTGTCCTTGGCATGCGGGGTCTCATATCCCGGCGAACTCGTCACCAGCTGCAACGCCGTCCCGCGGCCAAAAACCGAAGCAAAATAATAGGGATAGTAGATCGTCTGCGCCCATGCCGGCCCGCCCTTTTCGGTCATGATCGGGGCGATGACATTCACCAATTGTGCAATGCAGGCGATCTTCACCACATCGGAGCGGCGGATGAAGGTATTGAGGATCAGCCCCACCATCAGCACGTCTTCGAAATTGTAGATGTCTTCCAGCAGACCCGGCGCATGCGGCCAGCCGCCATTGCCATCCAGGATCTCGCGATCCTTCTTGTTGGAATGATACCAGACATTCCATTCGTCGAAGGAAATATAGATATCCTTCTTCGACTTTTTCTTCGCCTTCACCTGCTTGATCGTGGCCGCAACGGTCTCGATATAGCGGTCCAGCTTGGCGCTCAGGCCCAGATAGTTCGGTGTATTGTCGTCGCGATTGGCGAAATACATGTGCAGGCTGATATGGTCGACATGCTCATAGGTATGCTCGAGCACGATGCGTTCCCAGTCGGGAAAGCTCGGCATGTCCATATGCGATGACCCGCAAACGATCAGCTCCAGCGACTTGTCGAACATGCGCATGGCGCGCGCCGTGTTCGCGGCCAGCTTGCCATACTCATCGGCATCCTTGTGGCCGACCTGCCAGGGGCCGTCCATCTCATTGCCGAGACACCACATTTTGACGTTCCAGGGCTCCTTGCGCCCGTTCTTGATGCGCAGGTCGGACCAGTAAGAGCCGCCGGGATGATTGACATATTCGAGGAAGTTGCGGGCCTCGTCGACGCCGCGCGAGCCGAGGTTCACGGCCAGCATCATCTCGGTGCCGACGCTGGCGCACCAGTCGGCAAATTCATGTACGCCAACCGCATTGCTTTCCGAGGTATGCCAGGCCAGGTCCAGCCGGACAGGACGCTCTTCGCGCGGGCCAATGCCGTCTTCCCAGTTATAGGCCGAAACGAAGTTACCACCGGGATAGCGGACCACCGGAACGTTGAGCTTCTTGACCAGGTCGATCACATCGCCGCGCATGCCGTTCTCGTCGGCGCTGGGGTGATCCGGCTCATAAATGCCTTCATAGACCGCCCGGCCCAGATGCTCCAGAAACGCCCCATAGACACGGTCGTCAATTTTGGCGATCGTGTAGTCCTTGTTTGCAATCGCGGACGCTTTCACCGGCCCCTCCACTAATTCCGATTTTCTGATTTATATCATTAAGTCGGTTTTAGCGGCGGGTCACTGGTCGCGCAAGCGCAAAAATATGATTTTTGCAAAAGGGGTGTCGAGGTCGTCGGTCGAGGTGATTGCACTCACTGTAACCGCTCGGCAGCAGGGCGTGGATAAGTCAGGGGGACGTCTGCAGGCGCAGGATAATGTCCTGGTCGTAATTGCCGAAACCCTTGCCGAAAATGTTGATGCCACCGGGATGCTTGGCGTCCGGCTTCACCGCGATGCGCAGCCGGATCGAGTGGTGATTGGCGAGATCCAGGTCGTGCAGGGACACCGGCGAGATCTTCATGCCGTCCACATAGGTGCCGTCCATGGTCACGCGCCAGCTCTTGAGCTTGCCATATTGGCTGCCCTTGAGCTTCCACCAGTCTGGCGTATAGACGCCGCGCTTGTCGCCGAAATCACCCGTCGACAACCAGGTCCCGATTTCGGTGCCATTGACCGAAAGCGTGATGTCGCTGGGCCAGTCCGCCGAGGTTCCGGGCACTTCCGAACTCAGTTCGAACGAGAACTCCATCGATTCAATGGTGTTCTGCGCCAGTTTGGCATTGTTGGGGAACTGGTATTCCAGGAACCCGCGGGTGAACCAGATCAGCCCGGCCTTCATGCGGTCCGGGTCGAGATAGGTGTCGGGCACGTCCAGTAGTCCGATGATGCCCTCGGTCGAGCACAGTCCGCAAGGGGCCGAGACCTCGCAACTGGTATAGAGCCCGAGTGGCATCGACACCTCGATGGTATTGGCCCGCAGCGGCTTGATGTCGTCCTTGAACATCACCAGCACTTCGTCGAACGTCGAATGGCAGATCTTCTGGTTGCCCTTGCGAGCCTTTTGCGTTTCCGTCCGGATCAGGCCGGCGCCTTCCAGTGTCTGCAGATTTGTCGACACGGTCGATTGCGGCAGCCCCAGGCGCTCGGCAATGTCATTGCCATTGAGCGGCCCTTCGATATGCAGCAGCTTGAGCATCCTGACCCGGATGGGTGACGCCAGACCCTTGAGGACTTCAATGTCTTCTTCAGGATCGATAACCAGGAAATTGCGGCTCATGATGCAATGCAGCTCGTTTTCGGAGACAATGAGACAATTGTCTATCAGGATAACTGAACCAATCAACCTGAAATGGACTGCCGGCGGGTTCAGTCCCGAATATCGGATACGTTCGGTTATGCGACTAAGGCATAACTTGGCTTGATTGGGCGGACCTGTTCTTGAGAGCATTTGCCGCGTGGGGACGCGACGTGGCGCGCGGTGCTGCCGCCGCCGAATAGGGAGAGATCGATGTCTGACGACAAGGCGACCAGCCTGCGGGAAGCCGCGCTGCATTTCCATGAATTCCCGCGGCCAGGTAAGCTGGAAATCACTCCGATCAAGCCGCTGGCCAACACGCGCGACCTGTCGCTAGCCTATTCACCCGGCGTCGCCACCCCCTGCGAGGAGATCGCCGCCAATCCCTCTAGCGCCTATCGCTATACCTCAAAGGGCAATCTGGTCGCGGTCATATCCAATGGTACCGCTGTTTTGGGCCTTGGGAACATCGGTGCGCTCGCCTCCAAGCCGGTGATGGAAGGCAAGGCGGTCCTGTTCAAGAAGTTCGCCGGCATCGACAGCATCGATATCGAGGTCAATGAGCAGGACCCCAAGCGCTTCATCGAGATCGTCGCACCGCTCGAACCCACCTTTGGCGGCATCAATCTTGAGGACATCAAGGCGCCGGAATGCTTCGAGATAGAGGAAGCCCTGCGCGAGCGGATGAACATCCCGGTCTTTCATGACGATCAGCACGGCACCGCCATCATCGTGGCGGCCGCTGTCATCAACGCCATGCGGTTGGTCAGGAAGGATATTGGCAAGGTCAAGATCGTGACCTCCGGGGCAGGGGCCGCGGCCATCGCCTGCATGAACATGCTGATCGCCGTCGGGGCAAAAAGGGAAAACATCTGGATCGCCGATTCCAAGGGCCTGGTGACCAAGAAGCGTGACAATTCTGTCGATCGCTGGCGCGGTGCCTTCGCCCAGGACACCGACAAGACGGAGCTGGCCGAGGTCATGGCCGGGGCCGATATCTATGTCGGGCTCTCCAAGGCCGGCGCGCTCAAGCCCGAAATGATGAAGGATATGGCGCCCAATCCGCTGATCCTGGCGCTCTCCAATCCCATCCCCGAAATCATGCCGGAACTGGCCAAGGAGGCGCGCCCTGATGCCATGGTCTGTACCGGGCGCTCCGACTATCCCAACCAGGTCAATAACGTCCTCTGCTTCCCCTTCCTCTTCCGCGGCGCGCTCGATTGCGGCGCCACCATTATCAACGAGGAGATGAAGGCCGCCGCAGCCCATGCCATCGCCAAGCTGGCGCATGAACCCGGCCTCGAATCCACCGCCCATGGCGTGCCGGCCATTTTCGGGCCGGACTATCTCATTCCAAACCCTTTCGACCAGCGCCTGATCCTGCGCATCGCCCCGGCCGTGGCCCGGGCGGCCATGGATTCCGGTGTCGCTGCCAGGCCGATCAACGATTTCGACGCTTATCGCGACACGCTCAGCCGCTTCGTATTCCGTTCCGGCATGGTGATGAAACCCATGATCGAGCGGGCTCAGGCCGCAGGCAAGCGCATTGCCTTTGCCGATGGCGAAGACGAGCGCGTGCTGCGGGCCGCCCAGGTCATTCTTGAGGAGGGCATCGGCAGGCCCATCCTGATTGGCCGCCCCTCCGTCATCGAGACACGCCTCGAACGCTTCGGCCTCACCATCCGGCCGGGCAGCGATTTCGAAGTCATCAATCCAGAGGATGATCCGCGATACCGCGACTACGTTGCCGATTTCCATGCGCTGGTCGGTCGCAAGGGCGTCACCCCCGACACCGCCCGCACCATCGTGCGTACCAATACCACCGTGATCGGTGCCCTCGGCGTACGGCGCGGCGATGCCGATGCGCTGATCTGCGGCTTGCAGGGTCGGTTCATCAAGCATGCCCGGGACATCCATTCGGTCATTGGAATCGCCCCGGGCGCGCGCCAGCTCTCGGCGCTGTCCATGCTGATCCTCAATCGCGGTGTGTTCTTCCTGGCCGATACCTATGCCAATATCGACCCCAGCGCCGATGAACTCGTCTCCATCGCCCTCCAGGCCCGCGATCACCTGAAACGCTTCAATATCGAGGCCAAGGCGGCGCTGCTGAGCTATTCCAATTTCGGCTCGCGCGACGGCGAGAGCAGCGAAAAGATGCGGACTGTCTATGACCGGCTAAAGCTCGCCGCACCCGATCTGGTGGTCGAAGGGGAAATGCAGGGCGACCTGGCCGTCAATGCCGAGCTGCGCGAGCGCTATATCCCCGATTCAGTGCTCAAGGGCGAAGCCAATCTCCTGATCTTCCCCAATCTGGAAGCGGCCAATCTCTCCATGACCCTGCTCAAGGAGCTCAATAACGGGCTCCATATCGGCCCGATCCTGATGGGAACCGCCAAGCCCGCGCATATCCTGGCGCCCACCGTCACTTCGCGCGGCATCGTCAACATGGCCGCTATCGCGGCGACGGAGGCGGCAGGGTAAGCCTTTCGCCGAGCACCGCTTTGCGTCATGCTGTTGCCGTCGCGTCGATGGCAACTACGGGAGACAACGCATGACCTTTCGCGCCCTGCTCACGGAAAAGGCCGAAGACGGAACCATCGCGTCCTCCGTCCAGATGCTGTCCGATGACCGCCTTCCCCAAGGCGACGTAACCGTTGACGTCGCCTGGGCTGGCCTCAACTACAAGGACGGGCTTTGCCTTTTGGGGCAGGGCGGGCTGGTGCGGACCTATCCCCATGTCGCGGGCATCGACTTCTCCGGCACCGTGCTCGACAGCAGCGACCCCCGCTACCGCAATGGTGATGCGGTCGTGCTGACGGGTTGGCGGGTCGGAGAAACCCATTGGGGCGGCTACGCCCAGCGCGCTCGGGTCAAGGCCGACTGGCTGGTCCCTTTGCCCGCCAACCTGACCGCACGTGATGCCATGATCATGGGTACGGCGGGCCTAACGGCCATGCTGGCCATCAATCGGCTCGAAGCCGAGGGAGTCTCGGCCAACAGCGGTGAAATTCTGGTCACCGGCGCTGCCGGCGGCGTCGGCTCCATTGCTGTCGCCTTGCTCAAGCGCCTTGGATATACTGTCGCGGCGCTTTCCGGACGCCCGCAGCACACCGACATGCTGCTGTCCCTGGGCGCGGCCAGCGTTATCGACCGGGCCGAGTTCATGGCCCAACCCGACAAGCCTCTTGAAACCGCTCGCTTTGCCGCTTCCATCGACTGTGTCGGCGGCGATGTTCTTGGCAAGCTGCTGCGCCAGATCGCCTATGGCGGCGCAGTTGCCAGCCTGGGTAATGCGGCAGGGATTGGCCTCAACACCAATGTCCTGCCCTTCCTGCTGCGCGGCGTGACCCTCGCCGGCATCGACAGCGTCATGCAGCCTTTCGACGCGCGCATGGCCGCCTGGTCGCGCCTCGCCGCCGTTTTTGACTTTGACGCCTACGGCGACAATGTCGAGGAGATCGGGCTCGACGCGCTTCCGGAAAAAGCCGCGCAGATCCTCAAGGGCGAAGTGAAGGGCAGGGTGTTGGTCAACCCAGCCCGCTAGCGGGGAGCCGCGCCTCAGGCGATCAGCGCCTGCTCGATGGTATCGCTGCCGAACAGGGCGGCAATCAGGTCCGACTGGGTCACCATGCCCCGCAGCGCGCCGTCATCGGCGGCAACCGGCAGATGGTGGTGACCCGTATCCAGCATCAATCGCATCACCAGAGCGATCGGCATGGCTTCGGTGACGGTCGCTACATCCCTGGTCATCACGTCCCGCACCTTGCCGCGTAGCGGTCGGTCCGAATTGGATATCGAGCGCAGCCGCCACCCGAGGCCCGACGATGCATGCACGGGCCCCCATTCGGCCTTTTCGAGTAGATCGGTCTGGGTGAGGATGCCCACCACATGCCCGGCTCCGTCGATCACCGGCAGCGCCTTGACGCCATGCGCCCGCAAAGTGCGCAGCGCAATTCGCAACGAGGTCCCGGGCTGCACCCGGGCCACGTCCCGCGTCATCAACATGCCGGCCGTGATCCCGCCCGAGCGGCGCGAAAAGGCCAGCAGGGCTGCGCGTTCGATCATGTCCTCGATATCGGCCGGGTCGACGCTGACCACTTCGTCGCGCTCGCGAATGGCCCTTGTGAGGTCTTCGACGGAAATCCCCAGGCTTACCCTCGGCGCAAAGGGCAGAACCTTGGCCTCCGCCACCGGGTTTGGCACTGGCATATGCGGATAGTCCTTGCCTGTCAGCCGGTTGAAGGCCATGGCTGCAAGCAGCAGCAGCACCGAATTGATCCCGACCGGCCAGGCAACAAAGCCATAGCCCAATTCGAGGACCGCCGGGCCGCCGATGACGGCGGTGAGTGCCACGGCGCCGCTGGGTGGGTGCAGGCATTTGAAGGTCAGCATCAGTCCGATGCTGATCGAGACAGCGAGGGCGGCAGCAATCGGCGTGCCCCCGAGCAGCAGCGCGCAGGTGACCCCGACAAGCGCCGCCAGGCTATTGCCCACCAGGATTGACCAGGGCTGGGCGAGGGGGCTTGCAGGAACCGCAAACAGCAGCACGGCGGAGGCGCCGATCGGAGCCATCAGCAGTGGCAGTTCGGGTCCCTGGCCCAGCGCCAGCGCGGTAACCCCCGCCGTAGCCAAGATGCCTGCAAACGCCCCTACGGCAGCGCGAAAACGCTCTGCGGGGCTGACGGCCACCATATGGGGCAATATGCGCGCCAGGAATTTCATGGCCGCTCACCTAGCATTGCGGGCGCGTGTTCTCAAAGCGCGTGAATGCGTTCTTGGCCGCCATGGCGCAATAATTTGCTGCGCTGATGGGCGCTTATGAACAGCCCGTCGCCACCCACCTGAGGCGGATTTGCCGGCGGCAAGCGTTTTCGGCGTGACGCCGCTATCGTGCAGGGCGGCTACCCTATTGACTTGTATGGAAGATGAGACAATCTTGTGCCCATCTGAGCGGGGTGAACCTCTCAGGAACGGCCGGAGACACGTCATGGGCCCAAGGGCCCAGCCAGGGTATGTGGTAAAGCGTGAGCTACGCGGTACGTCTGCTGTCTGACCGAACTAACCAACGGACAGCTGCTCGTATCGACCTTCTGAGTTGCCCGCAAAATGATCTCAACCGTGCGGTCGCGGTTGGCGGGACGATCCTTCCCAGCAGCGCCGCATCAATGCCCCGAAATCGGGGCGAGAGTGCGGGAGGAAGGGATGGAGACCGGAACGGCGCCGGGTGCTGCTTGCACCGATCTCGAGCGCTATCTCTTCGACCTCAATGGCTTTCTGATCATCCCCGGAGCGCTGTCGCCCCGTGAAGTGGCCGCCTGCAACGCTACGCTCGACCGCCACCAGGACTTTGTCGGCGATGGCTGGCACGACAATGTGCGCCTCTACAACGATCCTGCCCGCCAGGAAGGCCTGGTTCTCCAGCAGGTCTATGAGGCCGGCGCGGTCTGGGAAGGCCTGATCGATCACCCTTCCTGGTTCGCCAAGGCCGTGCATTTCATCGGCTCCGACGATCCCGAGAATTTTGACGGCCACCATGGTCCCGCCTTCATCGACGAGTGCTTCGCCTCGGTGCGCGGCCCCGGCCAGGCGCTGCGCCTGCATTCGGGCGGCCATGTCGGCACCATCCGCACCCAGTACCGCTTCCATGCGGGCCGCTTTCACTGCGGCCAGGTCAATGTGCTGATCGCCCTCAATGATATCGGGCCGGGCGACGGCGCCACCATGGTTATCCCCGGCAGCCACAAATCCAATCTGCGCCATCCCCAGACGGTGGATGTCGACAAGCGCGACGAGCAGACGTCGGTGGACGGTATCGCCGGCGCTGTCGAGGTTCACCTCAAGGCCGGCGATGCGCTGATGTTCGTGGACGCCATCATGCATGGCTCGGCCCGCCGCACCAATCCCGGCCAGCGCCGGATGACCGTTTATCGCTATGGCCCCAGCTGGGGCTATTTCCGGCACGACATGCTTCCGAGCGCCGCCCTGTTGGCGCGGCTGACGCCTGCACGGCGCCGGATCGTCATGCCGCACAAGACTCCGGCAACCGCCGGCAGCTAGGCGGTTCGGGGAACAGGAATTTGCTGACCCGTACAAAGAGGTACGTAAGCCAGCAATGAGAGAGGCGGACCGCCGGTCGAGGACCCGGTGGCCCGTCAAACAAGAGTGCTCTGGGAGGAACACAATGAGCAAACTGACGAGACGGACATTTCTGGGGGCCTCAGGCTCCGTTCTGGCCCTTGCCGCCATGGGTCGGCCCGCTTTTGCGCAGGCCGCTGAAATCCGCCACTTCTGGTGGGGCAATCCGGAGCGCGACAAGCGCACCTTTGCCGTGATCGACATCTTCAACGAGAAGAATCCCGATATCAACGTCACCGGCGAAACCCTTGGTTTTGGTGACTATTTCACCAAGTTGACCACTCAGATTGCGGGCGGCAACATGCCCGACGTGATCCAGCAGGGCTATGGTGTTCTGTTCGAGTACATCGCCAATGGCGCCATCGTGCCGCTGGACGATTACGTCGGCTCCAGCCTCGACATCTCCAAGATGGACCAGAGCGCCATTGATGCCGGCACCGTGGACGGCAAGTTCTATGCCCTCTCCATCGGCGCCAACAGCCACATGGCCATGTTCAATACGCGTCTGTTCGAAGAGGCCGGCATTGTTGCCGGTACCGACTTCGACCCCTATGGCTACACCTATGATGAACTGGCCGAGTTCGCTGCTGCCATCAAGGAGGCAACGGGCGTCGCCGGCACCGATGACAACACCGCCGACTACCAGAACTTCTCCGACTTCGTCGGCCAGAAGGGCGCCATGTTGTTCAACGAGGACGGTTCCTACGGCCCGACCCAGGAAATCGTCGAGGAGTACTGGGCGACCTGGGAGAAGATCCGCAATGCCGGCGGCACCCCTCCTGGACCGGAAAGCGCGAGCCTTGCCGGCGTCTCAGACATGGCATTGATGGGCGTAGTCACCGGCAAGACTGCCATGACCTATCTCTGGAGCAACCAGTTGGTCGGGCTCCAGGGCCTGATGCAGGACAAGCTTGGCGCCGCCATGTACCCCAACACGCCAGACATGGTCCCGGGCTCGATCGTGCAGCCCAGCCAGTTCGTCTGCTTGACTCGCGACAGCGCCAATCCCGAGGCCGCCACGGCCTATATGAGCGCCTTCGTCAACGACCTCGACATGACGGCGGTGCTCGGTCTGGAACGTGGCATCCCCAGCCAGAGCGATGTGCGCGCTGCACTTCAGCCCAAGCTGACTGAAGTGGAGGCGCTCTCGGTCGAGTTCTTCGACAAGATTCAGGGCAAGACGGCCGCACTGCCGCCGCCGCCGCCAAGTGGCTCCAATGAAGTCGAACAGACCTTCGAGCGCCTGGCGGTCAATGTATTGCTCGGTGAGCGGTCGATCTCCGAGACTGCGTCCGACTTCCTGGCTCAGGCCCAGGCCATCCTGGCCCGAGCCTGAATCATTGCGTCACGCGAAGCGGGTTCGCCTCGCATGACGCAACAGCCAGGGGAGGCGCTGCACCCGGCACGTCATGTCGCCTCCCCCACACCCCGGTCCGTCGCCCTCCCTCCCGTGGGGCGGCGGATATCTCCCCGGGAAGAGGCGGCACCTGCCTATTGGTCGCGGCAGGTGCCGCATCCCGCTATAGTCCTTCGATGGTCTTGAATTGAGACTGGAGCCACGCGTGCAACGTTTCTTCCGCCGCAACTTTGCCGGCTATGCCTTTCTGTCGCCTTGGCTGATCGGTTTTTTCCTGCTGGCCATCGGCCCCATCCTGGCCTCGCTCTATCTCAGCTTCACCAAGTACAACGTGGTCCGCCCGCCGCAATGGATCGGGTTCGACAACTACCTCTACATGGTCCAGTTCGACCAGCGCTTCTACAAGGCCCTGCAGGTCACCTTCCAGTTCGTGGTCATCTCGGTGCCATTGAAGCTCATCTTTGCCCTCGGCGTTGCCATGGCGCTCGACAAGGGCATCCGCGCCATTGGCTGGTATCGGGCGCTGTTCTACCTGCCCTCGATCCTTGGCGGTTCCATCGCCGTAGCCATCCTGTGGCGCCAATTGTTCAACTATGACGGCGTCATCAACTCTATTCTGCGCCTCTTCGGCGCCGATGGGCCCTATTGGCTGGCTGACCCCAAATTCTCGCTCTGGACATTGATCGTGCTGGCCATCTGGCAGTTCGGATCGCCCATGCTGATCTTCCTCGCCGGCCTCCGCGCCATTCCCCAGGAACTCTATGAGGCGGCCGAGATCGACGCCGCCGGCCCGGTGAAGAAGTTCTTCGCCATCACCGTGCCGCTACTCGCGCCGGTCATCTTCTTCAACCTGGTCTTGCAGATGATCGAGGCGTTCAAGAGTTTTTCGGGCGCTTTCATCATCTCCGGCGGCTCCGGCGCCCCGCTCGACAGCCTGCTGTTCTTCACCGTCTACCTCTACAACGAGGCCTTCAGCTTCCTGCGCATGGGCTATGCCTCGGCGCTCGCCTGGGTCCTGCTGCTGATCATCGCCGCCTTCACCGCCATCGCCTTCTGGACCTCAAAATACTGGGTCCACTACGAGAACGAGAGGGGCTGATGATGTTTCCAATTGCTGTCGAACTGTCGACTCCTGCGCATCCCTCCCCTTTGAGGGGAGGGGCCGAGGGTGGGGGTTCTGCATTGTCCACCTGTGTCGGAACTTGGGTTTTCCATGCGACCGCCCGAACCCCCACCCCTAACCCCTCCCCTCAAGGGGGAGGGGAACACTCGCGTGCCGTCCTCAATATGGAGGTCATCAAATGACCACCACCATGCCCACCCAGTCCACCGCCCAGATCGCCCGCGCCTATCGCGAGGACAAAGCCCGCCGGGCTCGGCGCGCCGGCATCCTCAAGCACATCTTCCTGGTCCTGACCTCGCTGATCATGGTCTATCCACTGCTTTGGATGCTGGCGGCCTCGTTCAAGCCGGACAACCAGATCTTCGGCGATCTCGGCCTCTGGCCACAGCAGTTCGAATGGCAGAACTACTGGGAGGGCTGGAATGCGCTGCCGGTCAGCTTCACCACCTTCTTCTGGAATTCGACTGTCGTCACCGTGCTTTCGGTTATCGGCAACGTCATCTCATGCTCATTTGCGGCTTATGCCTTTGCCCGGCTCGAGTTCACCGGCAAGACCATGTGGTTCGCGCTGATGATGATGACGCTGATGATTCCCTACCACGTGGTCCTCATCCCCCAATACATTCTGTTCCTCAACCTGGGCTGGGTGGACACCTACCTGCCGCTGATCGTGCCGCGTTTCCTCGCTGGCGACGCCTTCTTCATCTTCCTGATGATCCAGTTCTTTCGACAGCTCCCGCGCGAGCTCGATGAGGCAGCGATGATCGACGGCTGCTCGCCCTTCAAGATCTACTGGGCCATCATCATGCCGCTCTCGCTGCCGGCCATGGCAACGGCCGCAATCTTCTCCTTCATCTGGACTTGGGAAGATTTTCTGGGGCCGCTGGTCTATCTCAATGACATGGCCGACTACACCGTGCCCCTGGCGCTGCGCAGCTTCATCAGCACCGACGGCGTCAGCCAATATGGCCCCATGTTCGCCATGTCGATCCTTTCCATCCTGCCCATCCTTCTGTTTTTCATCATCTTCCAGCGGCTCATCATCCGCGGGATCGCGATGAGCGGGCTGAAATGATGAGCGCTCCCTCGGAAATGGCGGCTCCTTTGCTCCCCTCAAGGGGGAGGGGGCGCAAGGGCCTCACCATCCGCGCTGCAAAGATTCCAGTTTAGGACCATCCCATGGCATCCGTTACCCTTTCCGAAGTTCGCAAATCCTATGCTGGTCTCGAGGTCATCCATGGCATCGACCTGGCGGTCCAGTCAGGCGAATTCCTCGTCCTGGTCGGCCCCTCAGGCTGTGGCAAGTCCACGTTGCTGCGCATGATTGCGGGTCTTGAGGAGATCACCGATGGCACGGTTTCCATTGGCGACCGCGTCGTCAATGACCTGCCGGCCAGCCAGCGTAACCTCTCCATGGTGTTCCAGTCCTATGCGCTCTACCCGCATATGAGCGTACGCAAGAACCTGGCCTTCGGCCTCTCCAACCTGCGCATGCCCCGGGATGAAATTGATCGTCGCGTCGCCGATGCAGCCCGCATCCTCCAGATCGGCGAACTGATGGAGCGCAAGCCGCGCCAGCTTTCGGGTGGGCAGAAGCAGCGCGTCGCCATCGGCCGCGCCATCGTGCGCGAGCCGCAACTGTTCCTCTTTGACGAACCGCTATCCAACCTCGATGCCGAATTGCGGGTGCAGATGCGTGTTGAACTGGCCAGCCTCTATAACCGGCTGGGCACCACTATGATCTACGTCACCCACGACCAGACCGAGGCCATGACCATGGCCACGCGCATTGCCGTGCTCAACAGGGGCTATCTCGAACAGGTCGGCACGCCCTTCGAGCTCTACAACAATCCGCGCAACCTCTTTGTCGCCAGCTTCATCGGCTCACCCAAGATGAACCTGCTCAAGGGTAGCGCGTCAGGGCAGGGGATCGAACTGGCCGGTGTCGGCACGCTTGCGGCAAAGCTGGACACCGCCGGAGATGTTACGGTCGGCATCCGGCCCGAGCATCTCGCCATCAACACAGCGGGTGATATCGCCGTGGAGGGCACAATTACCCTGGTCGAATATCTGGGCAGCGAACTCTTCGTCTATGTGGCCCTTTCCAGTGGCCAGACTCTCATGGCCCAGGCGCCCGGCCATGCCCCGCACAAGCGTGGCGACACCGTCACCCTGAGCTTCCGGGCCGACGATGCGCATTTCTTCAATGCCGAAGGGCTCCGCATCGAGGCCGCCGCGTGATCCACCCACTGCTTGCAAAGCTGCGGGCCACCGATGTGGCTGAGCAGGTCGGCCCCCTGGCCAAATCCGAAGATGCAGCGCTGCTGGCCGAATGGGAGCGCTCCGGCGTGCGCTTCGTTTCCAGTGCCGAACGCCTCACCCTCCGCTACTACGATGCCGTGCGTGAGCTCTTCGACTGCATCGCCCCGGCCGCCGACGAGTCATCGATCCTGCATGAAGGCGGCATCTATCATGGCTGCTGGCTCGAAAGCACCGGAACCATCAATGCCGAACTGCTGAGCCGCTTCCTGCCCTCGATTACTACCGCGACCTACTCGGCCTTTGCCCGGTACCAGCGCGAGGACGGACTTTTTCCCTACAAGGTCACGCCGAACGGCCCTGCCTACAATCAGATCCAGCTTGTCACCCCGCTGGCCCGTTCGGTCTGGAACCATTTCCGCCTCAACCGCCTCGACACCGATTGGTTGAGCAAGATGCTCGGCGCCATGGCGCGCTACGATGCCTGGCTCGCCCGCCACCGCGACACGCTGGGTACCGGCGCCGTCGAGGCCTTTTCGACCTATGATACCGGCCACGATCTCTCGTCCCGCTTCTGGCACGTCCCCGACAGCCCCTTTGCCAACGATCCTACGCGCTACGATCCCGACAACCCCATCCTGCCCTTTATCGCGCCGGACCTCACTGCCAATGTCGCCTGCCAGCGAGATTATCTGGGCCACATTGCAGATCACCTCGGAAGCGGCGGAGACACCTGGCGGCAAAAGGCCGAAGCCAGCCGCGCCGCGCTCTACGCGCAGTGCTACGACCCGGACGACGCCTTCTTCTACGACCGCGACCGCCATGGCCGCATGGTCCGCATCCAGTCCGACAATCTGCTGCGCGTCCTCGCCTGCGAGATAGGTGACGCCGAAAGCTTTTCCGAAGCGCTGGACCGCTATCTGCTCAACACGCGGAAGTTTTTCGCAAAGTTCCCCCTGACATCTATCGCCCTGGACGATCCACGCTTCGATCCGACCTTCGGGCACAATAGCTGGGACGGGCCGACCAATTTCCTTAGCCTCATCCGCACCCCCCATGCCTTCGAGCATCACGGGCATGACGTCGAACTGACCTGGATTATGCAACCCGTCCTCTCGGCGCTCTTTGCCTCTGATCGTTACCCCCAGACCCTGAGCCCCTATACCGGCGAGGCGGGCTTCACCGAGAAATACTCCCCTGCGATTCTCTGCCTGCTCGATTTCATCGAGCGGCTATCCGGCATCCTGCCGCGCCCTGATGGATCGCTCTGGTTCACGGGCCTCATCCCCAAGCCGGCGACCCACCGCCATGAGCTGTGGGAAACCGCCTACGCCCGGACAGTGGACGGCGCGGTGTTCGAATTGCTCAATACCGGCGAGACTAGCGAAATCCACCGCAATGGTGACCTTCTCTGCCGCTTCCCCGCCGGATTGCGACTCATCACCGACCAGACCGGCTCGCTGCGCGAAATCGAAGGGCTTACCGGCCGGACGCACAGCGGCGAGATCGTCTGGGAGGGACGAAGCATCCCCTTCAGTATCGGTCCCAATGAACGACAGACCCTTGGCACAGGGGAGTTTGAGAGTATGGGCGGACCAGGATTGGTCTTGCCGACTTATGGATGAGAGGCGTAGCCTCGCCCTGACAGGACAGTGACAGGGAGCGGGCCTAAGCTCCCTTGCACGGACGCAACGACGTCCGCTTTGTTCTTGGGAGGATCTATGAACAAGCTGCTTCTCGCGGCGCTGGTTACCGGCGCCCTTTCCGCTCCCGCCTTTGCGGCGGATTACACCATCATGGCCCCTGCCGGCCCTGGTGGCGGCTGGGACCAGACCGCCCGCACCATGCAGGAGGCCATGCAGGCCGAAGGCATTTCTGGCAATGTGCAGGTCACCAACGTCCCCGGCGCCGGTGGCACCATTGGCCTCGCTCAGTTCGCGACCCAGGAAAACGGCAATCCCAACGCCCTGATCGTCGGCGGCTATGTGATGGTGGGTGCCATCCTGACCAACATGTCGCCGGTGACCCTGGACAATGTCACCCCCATTGCCCGCCTCACCGGTGAAGCGGTGGCGCTGGTAGTGCCGGCTGCCTCGGACATCCAGAGCGTCGACGACCTGGTCGCCAAGCTCAAGGCAGATGCCGGCGCCGTAGCTTGGGCCGGCGGCTCTGCTGGCGGCGTTGACCACATCGCGGCTGGCCTGATCGCCAAGGCCGTGGGGGTCGATCCCACCCAGGTCAACTACATCGCCTATTCGGGCGGTGGCGAGGCTCTCGCCGCCATCCTCGGCGGTCAGGTGACCGTCGGCGTCTCCGGCGTCAGCGAATTCGCTTCGCAAATCGCCGCCGGTGAACTGCGTCTGCTGGCTGTTTCGACCGATACCCGCGTGCCGGGCTTCGACGCCCCGACACTGATGGAAGCCGGTGTCGACGTTGCCGTGCAGAACTGGCGCATGGTCGCCGCCGCTCCAGGCATCACAGACGAGCAGAAGGCCGCCATCACCGCTGATGTGAAGGCCATGGCCGAGTCTGCCACCTGGCAGACGGCGCTCGATACCAAGGGCTGGGTCGATACCTATCTCGACGGCGATGCCTTTGCCGCACAGCTGGAAGCCGATACCTCGGCTACCGAGACCATCCTGAAAGACATTGGCCTGGTCCAATGACAACTGGCTCCTCCAGCCCTGAGCGTCGCCCCGATGGGGCGGCGCTTGTCATTGCAGCCATCCTGGCAGGTCTGGCGGTGATCATCTTCTGGCAGACCAGCCAGATGCGCTTGCCGCCGCTGCAACAGCGTGTCGGACCCACTGTGTTCCCCTATGTCGTTGCCAGCGGGCTGTTCCTGCTTGCTATCGGCACAGTCGTGTCCGCCATGCGCGGCAACTTCCCCGAACGCAGCCGCGACAACTACACGCCGATATTCTGGATCGTCGGCGGCCTCCTGGGCCAGATGCTTCTGCTCTCGACGGCCGGCTTCTCGATTGCGACCGGCGTCTTGTTCGCCTTCACCGCCAAGGGGTTCGGTCGTGGACCGTTGTGGCAAACCATTCCCATCGGTGCGGTTTTTGCCTTTGCGGTCTGGTTCATTTTCGCCAAGGGCCTGCAGCTCTCGCTTCCCGCGGGGCCGATTGAGCGCCTGCTGACGACCGGGAGTTTCTGATGGAGACCTTTGACCTTCTCGGCCAGGGCCTGCTGGCGGCGCTTCAGGTCCACAACCTTATCTATGCGCTGATCGGCGTGACCCTGGGCACCGCCGTTGGCGTACTGCCCGGCATCGGCCCGGCGCTGACCGTGGCGCTGCTGCTGCCTGTCACCTACAAGCTCGATCCGGCCGGCTCGCTCATCATGTTCGCCGGCATCTATTACGGCGGCATGTATGGTGGCTCGACAACCTCCATCCTGCTCAATACGCCCGGGGAAAGCGCCTCCATCGTCACCGCGCTCGAGGGTAACAAGATGGCGCGCAAGGGCAGGGGT
This sequence comes from uncultured Devosia sp., assembly GCA_965651655.1. Taxonomy (GTDB): domain Bacteria; phylum Pseudomonadota; class Alphaproteobacteria; order Rhizobiales; family Devosiaceae; genus Devosia. The sequence goes on along the minus strand of CBFGTF010000003.1, from coordinate 53,670 downwards.
GGCCCGGCCCTCGCCACTGCGGCCATCGGCTCATTCGTCGCGGGTCTCCTCGCCACGCTGGGTCTGGCCTTCATCGCGCCCTTTGTCGTCAAGTTCGCCCTGGCTTTTGGCCCCTGGGACTATTTCGCGCTCATGGTGCTGGCCTTCGTCACTGTTTCGGCCGCCTTCGGCGACAGCGCCCTGCGCGGGCTGACGGCTTTGTTCATCGGGCTGGGCCTGGGTCTGATCGGCATCGATCTGCAGACCGGGCAAACGCGCCTCGCCTTCAACGTCATGGACCTGCTCGACGGCATTGAAGTCACCACGCTGGCCGTGGCTCTCTTTGCCATCGGCGAGACCCTCAAGACCGCCTCCGACCGCAGCCAGGTCGATTCCAAGGTCATGGCAGTCAAGGGTTCGGTCTGGATGACCCTTGAGGATTGGAAGCGCAGCTGGGCATCCTGGTTGCGCGGGACCTTCATTGGTTTCCCCATCGGCGCCATGCCGGCCGGCGGCGCCGATGTCGCCAGCTTCCTCTCCTACAGCGCGGAAAAGAGCTTCTCGAAAAAGCCCGAGGAATTCGGCCATGGCGCCATCGAAGGCGTCGCGGGTCCGGAAGCTGCCAACAATGCATCGGCAGCCGGCACCCTGGTGCCGCTCCTGACCCTGGGTCTTCCGACCACCGCCACCGCGGCAATCATGCTGGCCGGCTTCCAGCAATTCGGACTACAGCCCGGCCCGCTCTTGTTTGCCAACAATGCGCCGCTGGTCTGGGCATTGATTGCCAGCCTGCTCGTCGCCAATTTCATGCTGCTGGTGCTCAATCTGCCGCTGATCGGGCTTTGGGTGAAGCTGCTGACCATCCCCAAGCACTGGCTCTATGCCGGCATTCTCACCTTCGCCACGCTGGGAACGCTGGGGGCCAATGGCGCTATGTCCATGGGCTTTGGCCCGGTTCGCATATCCTTCGAACTGGTCCTGTTATTGGCCTTCGGCGTGCTTGGCTATCTGCTGCGCCGCTTCGGCTATCCCATCGCGCCCGTGGTTGTGGGCCTGATCCTGGGCCCCATGGCCGAGCAGCAATTGCGCCGCGCCCTCGCGATCAGCCAGGGCGATCTGATGGTCCTGGTCTCTTCGCCGATCTCCATCGTGCTCTATGTCGTGGCCATCATCGCCGTGGGTCTGCCCATGATCATGCGGTTGCGCGGCAAGGGCGGCGTTCTCGGCCAGCTGGCCACCGACGAAGACTGATCCAGCCTGTGGACGCAAAGAAGCCCGGCTGCCAGGGAGGGATCTGGTAGCCGGGCTTGTCATACCGGAAGGTTGGCGCTGGGTCGGGGGAGGGAGGAACCTCAGGCCCGCACCTTGGCAGTCGACGCTCGAAAGCGGAGCCTAGACCTTGCCGATGTTGCGGAACGCGACCGGGTCAATGCCCAGGTTGTCGAGGTGCTTGGACTTTGGCACCCGGCCTGCTTCAACTGCCGCCGACACGGCAGCAGCGCTGCCGAACACGGTGGCAAAAGTGTCGAGGGTCGCAAAGAACTTGTTCTTGCGCGGGGTGCTCATCGGTCAATCCTTCTCGTGCAACCCGGTCAGTCGGGTCGCTTTCCATGACCGATAGATGGTCCCATCCACCCGTCGGCGGTAGGGGCCGATTACTCACGCCAGCCATGCGCTGGAGGAAAATCTTCTCGCCAGGTCATCCGGCCATGCCCGCGGGTCATGGCTTGGGTGAAACGATCTCTTTCCAGGTATCGAGGAAACGCTGGCGCCGGAGAGTGTCGAGCGCAACCAGCAGGCCCGGCCCCAGGGGAATGGGCTGGATCACACCGCGCCCCCTTGCGGCAATGGCCTCGCTGGTCCAGTCGCCGCTCCCATGCGGTACCACTGAGCCGAGCGCTGTCTGGTCCGAGGCGACCGCCTGTCCGGTAGGCGACAGCGCGAAATCGACAAAGGCCTTGGCCAGTTCGGCATTGGGTGCGTCGCGCGGGATCAACATGGAGCGGGTCAGCACCAGCACATAGTCATCCGGCACAACGATCTCGATGGGCGACCCCTCAGCCTGCCGCGCAAAGGCATAGGAGCCCAGCACATTGTAGCCCAGCGCCAGCGTGCCATCGGCAACCCCGTTGAGAATGGCGGGGCTGGAGCCGGAGAACTGTGCATTGACCCGTCCGAAGGCGCTGGCCAGCCGCCAGAATGTCGAGGAAATGGTCTGGTCTTGCGCCGCCAGCAGGTAGCCCACCCCCGAAAGGGCAATATCATAGGTGGCGATCTTGCCGCGAAAGCGCTCCGTCTGGGTTTCCAGCAATTCGGCCAGTGTCAGATGGGTGCGCGGCACCTCGCTGTCGGCTATCAGCTCGGGATTGTAGATGATCACCGCCGGCTCGAAGGTGAAGCCGAACACTTCATTGCGCCAATGTGCCCAGTCGGGGAGATCGGCGAGCCAGGGACTGTCATAGGCCAGGGCATGCCCGTCATTGGCCAGTTTCAACTGCAGGTCGGAGGCCGAACTGATCAACAGGTCCGGCTTTTTGGCAAGGGTGCCGGCGAGGTAGCCCTCGAACAGGGGCAGGGAGTCGGTCTCCTCATAGATAACCGTCACCTCCGACCGCTGCGCCTGGAACGCCTCGATGAAATGGGCAAAGAGCGGCGTATCGGTAACGCCCAGGATGGTCAGGACCCTGTCGTTCGATCCATCTCGGGCTGGGTAGGTCGTCGTCGCGGCCTCGGTCGGTGCCGGTGGCAGCACCAGGATGCCGGCGACCAGCAGGGCAGCAATCATCCCCAGCGCGCCTCCGCTGCGCCGGGGCAGGGGCAGGGTGATTGACACGGTCAGCCCGCCGCCGGACCGGTCGAGAAGCTTCAGCGTGCCGCGATGCGCCTCGGCCACCCGCGCTACGATGGACAGGCCCAGCCCCGAGCCGATCTTGCCGCCGCTGGCCCTGCCGCGCTTGAACCGCTCCAGCACGCTGGCCTTCTCGGCCTCTTCGATGCCCGGCCCCCGGTCACTGATTGCCACCACCAGGCTCCCGTTTTCCGCATGTGCCGCGATATCCACCATGCCCTGCGAATAGACCAGCGCATTGTCCACCACATTGCGCATCATCTCGCGCAGGGCCACGCGGTCACCGCGCAGCGGCGCATTGCCCGCTTCGCTGCTGAGGTCGATCTGCAACCGCTGGGCCTGGTCCGGGTCCAGCCGCTGGCGCACCTCCTCGATCACGGCGGCCAGCGTGGTGGTCTCGACCTCCTGGTTCTCCATGCGATGGGAAATGGTGGCTTCCATCAGCAACTGGCTCACCAACTGGCTTGCCTGCACCGCCCCGGTGTGGATGCGCCCGACACGTCGTCGCAGGGCCTCCGGGTCCTGCTCGTCCATCGCCACTTCTGCCTGCGCCCGGAGCGAGGCCAGCGGCGTCCGCACCTCATGAGCGGCCTCGGCCACCAACCCGCTGACGCGTTCCATGGCCTTTTGCAGCCGTGCCATGAAGCCATTGAGCGCCGAGACCAGATGGTCCACTTCCACCGGCACCGGCACGGTAATGGGCGAGAGATCGTCCGGCGCTCGCGCCCGCAATTCATGCTCCAGCTCGGTCAGCGGCGCGAACATGCGCGAGATGCCGAACCATACCAGCCCAACGGCGAGGATGGTCAGCGCGATCACCGGCAACACTGCATTCGAGAGGATTTCGTTGGACAGTGCCTCGCGCTGGTTCTGAGTCTCGGCCACATGGATAGTGACCCAGCCCGTATCACTGGGTGTCGAGATCAGCCGCCCCACGCTGGCGACCCGCACAATCTCCCCGCGATAGACCATGTCGGCAAAGCGTGGCTCGGCGGATGCGGTTTCGTCCATCTGCCCGGCCAGGTCCTCATAGCCCGTCACCGTGCGCGCATCGGGGTCTTCCACGGCGTAGAACACCCGGTCCTGCCCGGAAAACATGGCAAAGGCAGCGAAGGGGATTTCCACCACCACCGCATCGCTTTCCACCTGCACGGCGCCGGCAATGGTCAGCGCCGACGCTGCCAGCAGCCGGTCGAAGGCCCTGTCCGAGGCGCGTTCGGCATAGTCGCGGATGAACACGATCAGCACCACCGATGCCAGCACCAGCAGCGCCACGGCCAGTCCCAAGATGCGCCGGCGGATGGAGAAGGATTTTTGCCGTGTGCCGCTCACCGCGTTCTACTCGTTGACCCGCACCACATAGCCCACGCCGCGCACTGTCCCGATTTCCACATTGGCGTGTTCGAGCTTCCGGCGCAGCCGCGAGATGTGCAGTTCCAAGGCATTGACCGAGACATTCTCGTCGAAATTGAAAAGTTGGTTCATCAGCCGCTCCTTGGCGACCACCTTGCCCGCATGGGCGACGAGGATTTCCAGCAGCCGGAATTCCCTCCGCCCCAGTTCGAGCGTCTTGCCATCGACCGCGGCATTGAGTCCGGCCAGGTCCAGCTCGAGATTACCCACGCCCACCGTGCTCGATGCCTGACCGCCGGTTCGTCGCAACAGGGCGCGCAAGCGCGCTTCCAGTTCCCGCAGGTCGAAGGGCTTGACCAGGTAATCATCGGCCCCAAGATCGAGCAGGCTCACCTTATCGTCGATTTCCGAGCGCGCCGTGATGACCAGGATCGGCGCATTGAACTTGCGCTTGCGCAGTTCCGCGATCAGGCTGATGCCGTCGCGATGGGGCAGCATCAGGTCGAGCGCCACCGCGTCGAATTGGTCCGCCTCGGCCGTGGGCACCACGTCATCGCCATCGCGCACCCACTCCACCGAATGTCCGGACGAGCGCAGCCGCTTCTCGATGGCCTCGCCCAGGTCCTCATTGTCCTCCACCAGCAATATGCGCATGCGTCCTCCCTAGGTTGGACACTAAAGCATTGCTGAGGAAAGTGGGAATTGGATTTCCGGCCTATACCGGCCCGGAATGCGCTTGCTAGTAGCGGATCGAGAGGTTCTGCAGGGCGCCGCGAAGCTGATCGCGCATCAGGCCCACCCAGATCGCCAGGCCTGGCAGGGTCAGCGAAGGCGGGTCGGCATAATCTGCCATCATCGCCTCTGCCAGTTGCTTGCCTTCGCGCACGATGCGGCGTTCATCCAGCGCCTGTCCTGCCTCGGGTACCCGCATGGCCGCCTCCCTATGGTTGATGAAACCTTAACGACACGTGGCGGCCTTGTCTGCCAAGTCCTTTCCAAATGGTTTACGCGCATCGATCGCTCGACTTGCATGGATCGCCTTAAGGGCGCGGCAACGGGTGCTCGCTAGGCTTCTGTCATGGCATTTAATTCCTCCCGTGGTCCCGCGACATCGCCCCTCTTGCTCGAACGCCGGATCGCTCCGCGCCGCAACACGCTCATCCACGCGAGCATCGCCATGGGGTTCACCACCGTCCCCTGTATTGTGCGCAATGTTTCCGAGACCGGCGCAAAGCTCGAGGTGGGCCGTGTGTCAGCCATTCCTGATCGGTTCGATCTGATCGTGCCCGGCCACCGCCCGCAGCCCTGCCGTGTCGTCTGGCGCGCGCTCAAGGAACTGGGCGTTGAATATCAGGCGCCCCCGCGCCAGCCTGCGGGCAACGAGGCCTGATCCCGAGGGCTATTTTGCCGGGATCGTCGCCGGCCGAATGGATCGCTTCTGCGCGGCTATTCGGAAGGGCGCATTGACTGCCCCATAACCTGCATAAGCCCCCTTGCGCTGCACGATTTCGAAGAAGAATCCTTCGCCGAAATTGGGCGTATAAAGCTGAAGGAACTCGCCCCCGGCATCCCGGTCATAGAGAATGTGGTGTTCGGCCAGCGCCGCAATGGTCTCCCCATCCAGCCCCAGCCGCGCTTGCAGATCGGCATAGTAATTGGGCGAGATCTGCAGCGGCGTGAGCCCATTGGCCTTGAGCGCCCGCGCCGTCGCAAAGATATCTGCGCTCGAAAAGGCGATATGCTGCACGCTGGACCCAAAGGTCTCGGCGATGAAATGCCCCGCCAGCGTGCGGTGGCTCTCCGCCCCGTTCAACGTCAGCCGTAAGGTCCCCTCGTCGTTCTCGATCACCTGGCTGCGCACCAGCCCTGAGGGGTCCACCACGTCCACCATCGGTCCCTTGTCCACCAGGAATATCGAGCGGTAGAACAGGATCCAGGTCAGCATCTCCTCGTAATTCATCGTCTGCGCGACATGGTCGAAGCCGACCAGCCCTGCACTCGTGCCGCCCGCAACCGGCTCGGCTCCGAATTCGACGTCCCATACCCGCTTGAGATCAGAGTGATCGTCGAGGAAATAGATCAGCCCACCGCCCACCCCGCGCACGGCGGGAATGGAAAGTTCGCCCGGTGCCACCCGCTGCGCAAAGGGCTGCGCTCCCAGTGCCTCCGCCCGCGCCAGCGTCGCGGCGGCATCCGCGACAAGCAGCCCCATGGCATAGGCCGATGTGCCATGGGTGAGGTAGGCGGCATGGGCCAGCCCTTCGCGCTCGGTATTGACCACGATATTGATTTCGCCCTGGCTGAAGCGTTCGACGCTCTTGCTCTTGTGCTTGCCCGTGCGCGCAAAGCCGAGTTTGCCCAGCAGCGCGCGCAGGACGTCCGCCTCGGTCTCGTCGGCGGTGAATTCGACGAAGCTCACGCCATGGACCGGAACCCGTGGGGGCAGGGCGGGCACCAGCGGCGCAATCGCCGGCTCGGCCTCGCGCACCTGGTCCATCAGGAAGAGCAGCGAACGATGCCCGTCCATCGCTATGGTGCGCGGCGAGCCGGACCGGAACTGGTCGTTGAAGATTTCGAGCGATAACGGCCCCGAATAGCCCGTGGCCATTACGGCGCGGGTGAAATCCACCACCGGCAGATCGCCTTCCCCCGGCATGTTGCGGAAGTGGCGGCTCCAATAGAGCAGGTCCATGTCCAGCGCCGGGGCATCGGCCAATTGCACGATGAAGATCTTGTCCCCCGGTATGGCGCGGATTGTGTCCGGGCTGATCCGCCGCGACAGGCTATGGAAACTGTCAAGGATCAGCCCGACATTGGCATGGTCGGCCCGCCGCACCACTTCCCAGGCATCCCGATGGTCATTGACATGCCGCCCCCAGGCCAGCGCCTCATAGCCAACCTTGAGCCCGCGCCTGGCCGCCCGTTCCCCCAATTCCCGAAAGTCCGCCGCTGCCCTGTCGATCCCGCCCAGGGCCGCCGGTGCCACGCTGGAACAGACCAGCATCAGCGGCGCCCCCAATTCCCCCATCAGGTCAAACTTGCGCTCCGCCCGGTCAAATGCCTGCCCCCGCTGCGGCTCCGGCAACCCCTCGAAATCCCGAAACGGCTGGAACAGCGTGACCTCCAGCCCCAGATCCTCGACCATCCGCCGCACCTCTGCCGGGCTCCGGTCGAAGGCCAGGAAGTCGTTCTCGAAAATCTCGACCCCATCAAACCCCGCCCCCGCAATCGCCTCCAACTTCTCACGCAGATCCCCGCTGATTGATACCGTGGCAATGGACGTCTTCATGGCGAGGCTCCGCACAAACTAACTAGTTCGTACAAAAAAATACGAGAAGCAGGGGATGGCGTCAATGTAGGGGGCGACGGGCGGTTTTCCTTCTGGTCCATTGTTCCCGTGCCCTATCCAATCCCCACCGATGGCCCGGTGGGCAAGATGCTTGGAAGCGTTGGTCGACATGCATATCGGCCCGCCCATATTCATTTCATGATCGGCAAGCCGGGCTTCGACACTCTGGTCACCCACCTGTTCATCGAAGGGGTTCGCTATCTCGAGAGCGACGCGGTCTTCGGTGTAAAGCCTCAACCTGTTGTGCAACTCGAAGACGCCGAAGGAGGCTGGACAGCCACGGGGGATCGCATAGGCAAGCACAAGCGCCTCAGGCATGACTTGGGACTGAGGTCCGCTACCACGGCAAGCGACTAGGGACGGAGCGTGTGGTGTGCGCGGCGGGTCTGGGCGGCAGGCGCACGGATATCGACAATCACACTAACTGATCGTCCGGACACTTCCCCGTATGGTCAGGCGGCAGCCCAGCTCCAGGCGATGGGCTGGCGGATTGAGCGTGGCGTTGATGATGCGGCGTTCGAGCAGGTGCAGGGCAGAAGGGCCCATATGCTCCAGGGGCACGCTGACGGTGGTGAGTGAGGGGCTGGTGAACTCGCCAAGCGCCACCCCGTCGAAACCCACAATCGACACGTCCTGCGGCATGCGAAAGCCGGCATCGCCGAGGGCGGTCATGACGCCGAGAGCCAGGTTGTCGGCGGCGCAGAATATAGCCGTGATGCCGCCCAGCCCGCCATGAGTTTCGAGCCATTGCCGGATCGCGGCCGCACCAAATTCGGGCAGGTAGCCCTCGGCCAGGTGAACGTGGGCCCCCTCAAGCGGGAGTTCGTTGACGCGAAATGCGTCGAGGAAGCCATCGCGGCGGCGGCGGATTGTCGAACGACCTTCCCAGGTCAGGTGCAGGATATTGCGATGGCCCTGATCGATCAGCCAATTGGTGGCGTAGCGGGCGCCGAAACGATTGCCCGGGGTGACGCTGTCGATTTGCATTTCATGGTCTTCCCCATTCATCAGCACCGCGGGAATGCGTGCAGCGGCAATATCGTGCAGCAATTCGGGCCGATCGTCGTTGAGCAGCAAGATGCCGTCAACCTCCTCCCTGCGTGCCCGCTCAACGACCCCCGCACCGCTGATACAGGGGTAATTGATCTCCATCGGCACCACGCGGATTGCGCGGCGTTCGCACTCGCGAGTCAGGGCACTGAGCAAGGTCCAGGAATAGAGGTTGTGCTCATTGTGGGGGAGGGTGTCGCTCGGAACCGCGAGGAGCACACTGCGCAGGACTGCAATGGCTGCCTTTTCGCGGCGGCGAGCCAGATAACCCAAGACATTGGCGGCATTGAGCACGCGCTCGCGTACCTCCGCCGAGATCGGCGCCGTGCCATTGAGGACATGGGACACGGTCGACACGGCGACATCGGCCGCCTCGGCTATGTCCTTGATCCCGACTTTACGACTTGGGTCTCTTGCCACCGATTGTCGCCCTGCTTTCCTGAGTTGTCCGGCGTGAGCCGCAACTCGATCGTAACCCCGGCTCTTGCCGGTGCCTAACGTGAGGATGGGACCGGCTCTCGCCGGGGCGCCACGCACTATTGAATTGGACTCCGTATCCTTGCATGTGCAGGGAAACGTTCAGAAATCAGGATCGTAGTTGAAGTAGATGGGGTTGGACAGCGCCACCATGTTCTGGCTCTGCGCCATGGAATTGGGGACTTCGGGATAGGGAGCCTGGGGCCCCTCGATCTCAACCCGATAATAGCTGCGCGCATCGGCTGATGGCCTGTCGACAAAGCGAACGGAGCGGGTCGTTGCATCGGTCAGGAAACTGTCGAACTCCTCACGATTCTTGATGACTCGAACCCTGTAGGACGCGCCGGGAATGCCACCGGCGGACAGGCGGACTTCGAAAGTGACAGGTCCGCCGGCGGGGATCGCATTGTCGCCCATCATCAGCTCGAACCGCCCGTCGCCATCGCCGTCGGCGTAAAATTCGACGCGGGGGTTGTAGGGATTGGAACTCACCGAGGCGCGGCCCTGCTTCAGGGCCGCGAGGATGGCGGGCTTGGTGCGGTTGCCGGCAAAGATCCACGTCGTGGGCGTACCCACATAATTGCCGGTTGCCTCAATGGTCAGGGGTACGATTTTCGCCGGGTCCTCGGGCACCCCATGGTGGGCATCGCTCCCGCCGCGGGCGCCAATCATGCGGCCGGACAGGAGCTGGTCATCCCAGATGCGCAAGCTGAGCACATTTTTGGGCCAGATGCTGGTGTTCCAGACCTCGACAGAGTCGGCCAGATCGAAGGAGAAGCCGTAGTGGTTTTTGTGATGGGGATGGTTGGCCGACCAGTGGATGCCCAACTCCTCCTTCAGCTTGAGGAGATTCCAGTCGCGCGCGTTGCGGGCATCGAAGATGCGCTGGTGGTCGTAGGGCTCGGCCGAGAGGATATTGACGTGCCCGCGCGGCGCTGTGAGCTCGGCGCCATAAAAGAGCAGCACGGAGTCCGAGCGGAACTCGGGATCTGCCCAGGTGTTCTGGGCGACTGCGCCCTGAACGTGGACGTCGTGGTCGGTAATGGCGAGATAATCAAAGCCCATCCGCTCGGCGAAGGTGACAAGACGCGATACCGGATTGTTGGACGAGTCTGTACTGTGACGGCAGTGCATGTGCCAATCGCCCTTGAGCCAAGTGCCGGTCTGGGCGGCGTTTGGCGGCAGCGTTCCTGGGAGAGGGGGGATCATGGGTGGTCTCCCACCGCCAGAGTGAGAATCTGGAACGGCCTGAACTCGAGTTCGATCGCCTCGGCACTTTCGGAAAGAACGGAGATATCCTTCTCGTGGAGGTCGGTCGTGCTGACGTGGCTGGCGCGCGGCAGCGACAGGGTCACCGTGCCGGCGCGCCCCTGGGTCTCCCAAAGGCGCAGGATCGTCCGGGTTCCGTCCTCGCTCTGCTTCACCGTTTCGATGGTGATCTGGTCGCTGGAAAGCGTGGCGATGGGGCTCTGGGCCGGTGCGCTTGGGGCGTCGCCCGGGATGAGTCGAAGCGGCATGTTGAAGGCCGCTGCGCTATTGTGTACGGCCTGCAGGTCACCGGCATGAAGCAGTAGCGCATAGCGAATATGGTGTTCGCCCTGGTCTGCCTCCGGCCACGGAAAAACGGGCGACTTGATGAGGGTCAGGCGCAAGGTGCTGCCCTTGGCGTCGTAGCCATACTTGCAGTCATTGAGGGCTGCGACTCCGAAGCCGGCTTCGCTTAGGTCGACCCAGCGATGCATGGAGGTTTCGAAGCGCGCCGCGTCCCAGGATGTATTGGCGTGTGTAGGGCGGATGAGATGGCCAAACTGGGTTTCAGCGCGGCTCACATCGGTGCGGATATCCAGCGGGAAGCCCGTCTTCACCAGGGTCTGGTGCTCCCGCCAGTCGGCGAAAGTGTCGAATTCAAGCTGGGATGCGCCGTCCACCAGGGAAATCACCTGGACGATGCGCGACGCCTCATAGGTCCATTCGAAGCGGATGGCGGCACGATAGGGGCCGTGCTCCAGAACCTGGGCACTGACGAGAGTGTCGATGGGCCAGCTCTGGTTCTCGAAATTGGCGTCGATGTCCCAGGCGTCGAAATCGATGGGGATGTCGCGATGGGCGACAAGAGCATTGCCGACCTTGCCTGCCTGCAGGACTTCCCTGTTGCGGACCTTGTCGAAAAGCGAGACGAGCTGCCCCTTTTCGTTGAAGCGGGCGCGGAGGAGGGCGCTTTCCAGGAGGGTCGGGGAGACAACGAGCGTGCTGGAGGGGAGTGGCGCCGCAGACGTGGCGAGGCGCAAGGCTCTCGTGCAGAGGCCAGGAACATTGGTGAGCGGGGCGACGCTCGCATGGCTTCCGTCAGCGTGCGCAATTTTTTGGGCGGGAATGACCGCGCCGTCGATCTCGATACCTGCGGCATCCACAGGCAGCTGCACGAGGTCGGTGCGGCTGAAGCTGGCAGAATTGAGGACGGCGTATTGGTCCGCGGCGGCGAGAGTGCCGCCGAGTGTTCTGGCAAGGTCAGCCGCCTCGGTGAAGAAGGCTGCATAGTCACGGTCGCTGTCCTGGTAGACGAAGCCGATGGATGTGCCCGGCAGAATGTCGTGGAACTGGTTGAGCAGGACAGTCTTCCAGAGGCGGTCGAGCGTCTCCCTGGGGTATGGAATGCCCTGGCGCGCAGCCAGTGTGCCAAGCAGTTCGAGATCGTGCAGCGCTTGCTCGGCGCGTCGATTGTTGCGCTTGTTCCTGGCGACCGAGGTTAGCGTGCCCCGGTGATATTCGAGATAGAGTTCGCCGACCCAACTGGGGAAGGACTCGGGTTCCCGGCGCATCCGGGCGACGAGGCGCTCGAAATAGGGCGCCATGGGCTCATGGCGGATTTTCGGGCAACCGGGAATGCCGCGCTCCATGCGGCGGACATTTTCGAGCATGCCGCGAGTTGGCCCGCCGCCGCCGTCGCCGTGGCCATAGACGAGGAACAGCTCGTCATGCAGGCCCTGCTGACTGAAGCGCTTCCAGGTGCCCATGACATGGCTGGGGACGAGGTCGGGGCAATAGGTGGTGTTGATCCCGTCATATTCGTAGCGCTGCGTGGTGAGGAAATAGGCCGGTACCTTTGTGCCATCCAGTCCCTGCCAGAAGAAGATTTCGTGCGGCATGCGATTGGTATCGTTCCAGCTCATCTTGTGGGTGATGAACACATCCAGGCCCGACAGGGCCATGAGCTGGGGCAGAGCGGCAGTGTAGCCAAAGGTGTCCGGTAGCCAGACAATCTTCGGCGTTACGCCGAACTTGTCCTGGTGGTATCTGACGCCCTTGGTGATGTGGCGGACGAGACTTTCGCCTGAAGCAATGACGACATCGGGCTCGAGCCAGAGCGCGCCTTCGATCTCGAAGCGGCCGGCCTGAACCTGGCCCTGGATGCGCTCGAACAGTTCGGGATAGTCCTCTTCGAGGTAATCGAGGAGCACCCCCTGATTGTACATGAAGCGGTAGTCTTCATATTGATCCATCAGCGAGAGGGCATTGGCCATGGAGCGAGCCATCTTCTGTCGCGTCTCGCGCACGCGCCAGAGCCAGGCGACGTCGATATGGGTGTGGCCGGTGGCGACGATCTCGGGCATGGCATCGGCGTCTGCCTCGGCATAAAGGGCGTCGGCGCGGAGGCGCGCGGCTTCGAGGCTTTCGGCGAAACGCTGGGGATGGCCGGGGCGGAAGTCGATCAGGTCCAGGGCCGCTTCGATGTGGCGGAGCAGGCGAGCGCGACGGGCATCGTCTGTCTTGAGGAGGCGCGCGACGTCGAGCGGAACCTTGAGGTCGTAGTAGACGATCTCGGCGAGGCGGTCATGGGTGACCAGTTCGACGGCGAAACCGAGCTGGCGACGGTCTTCAATGGTGCCCGCTTCAATGAGGATGTCGAAGGTCTGCCCAGGAATGGCATTCAATGAGATGGGGAATTCGCGGTGATTGCCGTCACCACCCGAGGCAATGCGGCCACCGATGCGGACCAGAAGCTGAGGGTCGCTGCGGCCCATGACGGAGCCGAACTGGGCATGGACGCGGCCAAAGACGGGTTTGCCGGCCAGGGCGTCCGGGATCGTGACCTCACCGCCGAACCAGTAATAGCCGTCGGGTTCGCCCCAGACCAGGTTGCGGTCAACCCTGGCCCAGGCGCTGCGGTCCTGTTCGGCCACTGCGTGACGTTCTCCATTGGCCGCGGGGCGATAGCGGAGGGGAACATGGACGCCGCTGGGCAGGAAGATGCGTTCGCGCAGCGAAGAAAGGAGGCGATCGAGCAGGGCGATGCGGGCCATTTATGCTCCGTGGAAAGACAAAGTTCAGGGACGTCGCAATGCGCGAACTTACTTGCGCCAGGTGAACGCCGACATCGGCACAATACGAATATCGGGTGTGGCGGAGGTGTGGCTTGGCTGAATTTCCCCCGATGAAGGGAGCCATCGGACAGTCTGTGCGGGGGCATTGGGGCGCGACAGGGACAAAGTGCTTCCGTCCGGGTCCATGGAAAGCCTGCAGGCATTCACATAATCGACAAAGGCGGGCAGGTCATCGGCTTCACCAACCACAACTGCCCAACCCTGGACATGTCCCTGACTGCGATACTCGATCTGGCTGGTCGGGCCGGCAGCGATGGCTTCGAGTGTGCCGGTTGCCAGGTATGCGGCAACAGCTTTGCCTGCCTTGAGAATAAGGCGATCTCCGAGCAAGTGATGCTCGATGCCATTCCTCGTGGCAAAAACGTGGGTGAAGTCGATACGACCGCCGCGGTCGAGATGGTAGAGCAGGAGAGCACTGGGGCCGTCCTGCGCCACGCGCGGCAGGTTGCCGTTGCCGGCCCAAAAGGAGGGTCGCTGCTGGCCCCATGGATCGTCTTCACCGGGATGATTGATCCAGCTGCGGGCCATGGGATGACTGGCAAAGCGCAGGTCGAGCACGTGCTGCTGGTGGCCATAGCCGCCAGCACGAGCGCCGCTATTGGTCGAGAGCTGGACCGTTCGAGTCTTGTAGAGCGAGAGCAGGGCGGCGGGGCCATAGCCCTGACGGTAGTTTGCGAGAATGACCTCTCCCGGAGCCGGCTCGACATAGCGCTGGAGGTCCTGCGGCGGCTCATAGCGTCCGGCGGCGAAGAGCGGCAGCGAGGCCACGCCCTTGTTGAGCCAGCCTTTCCCAAAGGCAGTGGCTGCGAATTGCGCAAGTTCGGTCAAGGGACCAGCGCGCAATTCCTTGTCATATGCGCGGCCCATGGATCCAGCCGGAACACCTTCGAGCGTATGCAGCGCAGTCATGGTGAAGATGCGGTCGCAGACGGTCCTTGCACGCCGGGCAATTTGCTCGGGCGCCAGCTCGCAGAGGGCGAGAAGACCAATGAAATCCACGGGATAGTACGCAGCGGAGTTCCATTCGGCGAGGCCGTCTTCCTCTACCGCGTCGAACCATAGGTGAAGGCGCTCCGTGGCTATTTCGGCCTGTTCATGACCCTTGCGACCGGACGCGGGGAATGTGTCTTCAGGCCAGGTGAGACCGGCAAGAAGCTGGGATACGTGGAAGCAGAGGGCGTGGTTCTCGCTCCAGAACCACATGACGTCATTGCCGGGTTCATCGACCCAATAGCGGAATTCAAGCAGCGCCCTTTCGGCGCGGGCACGCAAATCCTGCGGAAAATCAACGGCATGGCGCATATAGGACCAAAGCAGGGGGACCGAGACAAAGTCGGCGCAGTCGCGGCGTTCCTCTATGGCTAGAAGAGTTTCCTCCAGGATCGGGCGGATCCGCGGATCATCGGCGCGTCCGGTTTCGAAGAGGGCCACCGCAGTTCCCATGCGAAACTCGCCATGATTGGCAGCATGCTGCAGGGCGATCTTCTTGCGTTCACTGAGGCTCGCGGGGAATGAGGTGGGCGCGCGGGAATGCAGTACGGCGCAACCGATACTGCGCTCGACGCGACTGTCTCCGGCACTGAACGTCAGGTTCACGGTGTGGTAGCCGTCCGGCAGGTCATCGGCGTTGCAGAGAATGAGCTGCGTTGAGCCGGCTGGGAGGGTCAAGGTTTTCTCGACCAACAGGGCCTTGGTGTGCGACGTGGCGGTGATCTCCGCCCTGATGTCGACTTCGATGCCGGCAGCAGTGTCAAAGGCCAGTGAAATCAAACCGTCGGCGTGAGTGACTTCCTCGGCGGTGCGGACCTGGCTGGCGAGATTTTGAAGGGCGTTGACATAGGTGCCGAGGCTGGCGCCGGGGAGGAAGATGTCGAGATGGACGGAATCAACAAGGATCAGTTCGAAGAACCAGTTGACGTCCCGCTCGGCCATATCTTCAGTGAATACAACGACTTCGCTGCCCTCTGCCTTGATGGGCAGGTGAACGATGGTGGACTGGGTGCTGTTGCGCGTGAAGGGTTCGAACCGTGCGGCGAGGGTGCCGTCTACCCAGATGTGGATGCCCCCGCGCGTTTCGAGACGGAAGGAGCAATAGCGGTCTGTTGGAGCAGTAATTCGTGTTCTGCACCAGCGACTTAGTCGGGTCGGGCGGTGACGGAACTGGGAGAATTCGACCCGGCGGTTGGATCCGGGAAGGTAGAGGCTGTCCACTTCCCAGTCTGTTCGGAGGGAGACAGTGCGGCTTACGACTTCTGCCCAGGTTGCAGTACGGCAGGGCAGATCGCCAACGTCAACGAAGCCGTTAATGTATCGATAGTTTTGCGGGTCACTCGCGGGCGCTGCATTGCCGGGGAAATACTCGGCATGAGTGGCGGAGAGTTCCCAGGCATTGATGCTGTCGCCGCGGGATATCGTGAGTAGTGGCGCTGTCATTGTGGCCTGACTTGTTAGTAAACTATTGGCGCTCGAATGGCGCAACGCGGTACTGGAGCAGTGCCTCCAGCCGCTCGATCAATGCGGGCAGCTCCGATGGCGAGTTGATGCGATAGTCGGCGATTTCGGAAGGGTTGGCGGGCTCGTGCGTGCGTAGCGTCGACCAGGCCATGAAAATCGAGGTAATGCCCAGCGCGTTGGCGCCGCAAATGTCGCGCGAGAGATTGTTGCCGACCATGACGGTACGCCAGGCATCGGCGCGGGTGAGACCGGCGGCGGTGAGGGCGGCGTCGAACATCTGCGCGTCGGGTTTATGAACACCGACATCTTCGGAAATGATGTGGGCGTCAAAATGCTCCCAGAGACCATGATGGGTCAGCATGTTGACAAAGGTCTGGCGCGGACCGTCCGCCACAAGGATCAGCTTGTGCCCCGCGGCCTTGAGTGCGTCCATCATGGCCTTGGCGCCGGGAATGAGGTCGGCCTCGATGACGACTTCGGAACCGGGAAGTTTCTTTTCAGTGCGCTCGTCGATGAGAGTGTCGCCGCAGTCCAGGAAGATGGCAGCGAAATGGGGCTGATTTGACCTGAGAGCGGTGATTTCAGCGATGACGCGCGCCGGAATGAGAGCTTCGAGTTCGGGCCAGGGCAGGAGCACTGGGACCGTTTCGAGCGGCTGGTACTCATGGGTGGGGACGAAGGCGTCGGCCTGCATCCTGAGGCGGGCAAGACGGTGGTCTTCGTCCGTTGCCATGTAGTCGCCGCGCTGGGCGAAGAAATTGCCGAGGTGGACGCCTTCGATACCGGCAAGAGGACCACATAGCGCGGCGAGCTTTTCCCGCTCGGCCCTGATCTGGTGATCGGGACTTGCCCAATGGGCGTGCTTGCCGGCCTCGACATGGATGATGGGGCGGGAGCCGGAGAGAGCGGGAAGGCCGGAGCCGATGTCCATCGGCTTCCGACCGCCATGTGAGGAGGCCTCGACCTTGATGACCGCGCCTGCTGCGTCGACATGCACCCAGACATGTTCGAGATCATAGAGGTGGCCGATGTCCCAGTCATAATAGATCGCGTATTCCACGCTCAGGGCCCCGGCGGGCTCGACGCTGAACTTGCTTGAAGGCGACTGCCCGGGAGCGCGAAAGACCGTGTAGCCGAAGGCATGCGGGCGATAGGGTTCGCTGGCATCGAGCATCAGCAGGGGCGCATAGCGGGCGGCAAGGTCGGCATCGGGCCAAAGGGCTTGCTCGGTCACGCCACGGCTCCCGTCAGCGATAGCTCTTCGGCGAAGTGGCAGCGCACTTGGCGGCCGCCATCGAGCGTGCGCAAGGCGGGTATTTCGCTGGCGCATCTGGCCTGGGCATAGGGGCAGCGCGGATGGAAGCTGCAACCGGCGGGCGGATTGGCCGCATTTCCGATCTCGCCCTTGAGGGGCACGCGCTTGCGGGTGCGGTTGCCGCGCGGATCGGGCTGCGGCACGGCGGCCATCAGGGCTTCGGTATAGGGATGGA
Organism: uncultured Devosia sp.; assembly: GCA_965651655.1. Lineage (GTDB taxonomy): Bacteria > Pseudomonadota > Alphaproteobacteria > Rhizobiales > Devosiaceae > Devosia. The sequence continues at coordinate 36,288 of CBFGTF010000003.1, read as the reverse complement.
GGGGCCTCGAAAAGAGCTGCTCGGTGGGCGCGATTTCCATCAAACGCCCCAGATACATGACGCCGACCCGGTCAGCGATGTGCTCGACCATTCCCAGGTCATGGGTGATGAACAGGTAGGTAAGGCCGAACTGCTCCTGCAGGTCCTGCAGCAGGTTGATGTTCTGCGCGGCCACGGAAACGTCGAGCGCCGACACGGCCTCGTCGGCCGCGATGAAACTGGGATTGAGCGCGAGGGCGCGGGCAATGCCGATGCGCTGGCGCTGACCACCGGAAAAGGCATGGGGATAGCGGTTGATGAATTCGGGCCGGAGGCCGACGACCCTGAGGAGTTCGGCCACGCGGTCGCGAATTTCGCCCTGATTGCCGCTGCCATGGATGACCATGGGTTCGCCAACCAGTTCGAGCAAGGTCATGCGGGGATTGAGCGAGGAGTAAGGGTCCTGGAAGATCATTTGCATCTCGGCGCGCAGCGGCCGCATGTCGCGGTCGGTGAGGCGCGAGAGGTCGATGACCTCGCCATTGGCCCGGCGGAACAGGATTTCTCCGTCGGTGAGCGTGTAGGCCCGCAGCATGAGGCGCGCGACGGTGGACTTGCCCGAACCGGATTCGCCGACGAGGCCGAAGGTTTCGCCCTTCCTGATGTCGAGCGAAACATCGTCGATGGCCTTGACGTCGCCGACATGCTTCTTCAGCCAGCCAGCGTGGATGGGGAAGTACTTCTTGAGGCCGCGCACCGAGAAGAGCACGTCGTCGGGCAGGGGGGCACCCGTGATCGGCAGATCAGACATGGGCGTACTCCTCGGCCAGTTTGTCCGCGAAGTGACAGCGCGACATCTGTGCGCCGAAATGAACTTCAGGTGGGGTTTTGGTGTCGCAGAGACCCGGCGCTGCAAGGGTGCAGCGTGGGTTGAAGGCGCAGCCCGGCGGTACGCTGAAGGGGTCGGGCACCATGCCGGGGATGGTTGGCAGACGACGGCCCTGATCCACACCGAGGCGCGGAATGGAGCGCAACAGCGCCTTGGTATAGGGGTGCTTGGGTGCGTAGAAAATGTCGTCGACGGTGGCCGTTTCCACGATGCGGCCCAGATACATCACCGAGACGCGGTCGGCGATATCGGCCACGACGCCGAAATTGTGCGTAATGAAGATGATGGCCATGCCCAGCTCGGCCTGCAGGTGCTTCAGGAGGTCCAGAATCTGTGCCTCGGTGGTGACGTCGAGCGCCGTGGTTGGCTCGTCGGCTATGAGCAGGCTCGGATCGCAGGATATGGCCAGGGCGATCATGGCGCGCTGACGCATGCCGCCCGAGAGCTGGTGAGGGAACGCGTCGACCATCTGGGCGGGGCGCGGCATCTGCACCTTGGCGAGCAGGTCGATGGCGCGTTCACGGGCCGCCTGTCGGCTGAGCCCCTTGTGCAACATGACGGTGCGCATGATCTGGGTGCCGATGGTGTGGACCGGGGACAGCGCCGTCATCGGCTCCTGGAACACCATGCCGATATGTTGGCCGCGCACCTGACGGATAGCGCGGCCATTGCGGTCGAGAGCGGAGAGCTCGAAATCATCGCCGGTACGGGGGCGCAGGCGGATGGTGCCGCCGGCGGCCACCGCACGCTTGGGCAGGAGGCGCATGATGGCGCGGGCGGTGATCGACTTGCCCGACCCGGATTCCCCGACAATGCCCAGCACCTCGCCGCGATTGACATGGTAGGACACGCCATTGACGGCCTTCACCAGTCCCTCGCGCAACGGGAAATGCACATGGACATCGTCCAGTTCGAGCAGGCGATCGGGCGGGGTGGACGAATGGGTCATGATGCTATTGGCCATAGGGGTCGGCCGCGTCGCGCAGGCCGTCGCCGAGGAAGTTGAAGGCCAGCACGGTAAATACCACCGCCAGGCCCGGCGAAAGCAGCCAGGGCGCCATCGAGATCGATCGAAGGTTCTGCGCATCCTGGAGCAGCACGCCCCAACTGACGACGGGCGGTCGCAGGCCGAGGCCCAGGAAGCTCAGCGCCGTCTCGCCCAGGATCATTTCGGGCACGGCCAGCGTCAGTGCCGCGATGATGTACGACGTCATCGAGGGCAGCATGTGCTTGGTGATGATGCGATATTCCGACGCTCCAGCGAGGCGGGCGGCCAGTACATAATCCTCGTTGCGAATGGCGAAGAACTGTCCGCGAACGACACGCGCCAGGTGGGTCCAGCCGATCAGCGCCAGGATCAGGGTGATCAGCACATAGACAAAGATGGGATCCCAGGCGATGGGCAGGGCGGCGGCCAGCCCCATCCACAGCGGGATGGTGGGGATGGAACGGATGAACTCCATCAGCCTCTGGATGGAGGCGTCGATCCAGCCGCCGAAATAGCCCGAGATCGAGCCAAGCGTGAGACCCAGCACGAAGGCGAAGGCGACGCCGATCAGGCCCGCCGACAGCGTCACCCGGGCGCCATGGACGAGGCGGGAGAACACGTCGCGGCCCAGGGAATCGGTGCCGAGCAGGTTGATCTTGTCGCGGCGGCTGTCGACGCCGAACAGGTGGATGTCGGTCTTGAACAGGCCGAAAAAGGAGTACTCGTCGCCCGATACAAAGAGCTTGATCGGCAGCACCTTGTCGTAGTCGTCGACATAGGTGATGCGTGCCGTTTCGGCATCGCGCTCCCGCGCCAGGCCATAGACGAAGGGCCACTGCAACTGCCCTTCATGAATGATGCGCACGGCGGTGGGCGGCGAGAAGGTCAGGAGGCGCTCGATGCCAAAGGGATTGTAGGGGGCCACGGTCTCGGCAAACAGGGCCATGAAGGTGAGGATGCCGAGGAACCACAGCGACACCATGGCCAGCACATGCTTGCGGAACCGCCACCAGATCAGCGTCCAGGGCTTGGCAGTGTATAGGCTTTCCTTGGCAGATGCGTCCTGCTTGGGAAGGTCGATGGCGCTATCGGTCATGCTGGACCTCCTAGGCGTAACGAATGCGCGGGTCCGACCATGCCAACAGCACGTCTGAAACCAGGGTGCCGATGACGGTGAACACACTCAGGATGAGGATGAAGCTGCCGGCCAGATACATGTCCTGCATCTGCAGGGCCTTGAGCAGCAGGGGACCGGTCGTGGGCAGGTTGAGCACCACGGCGACGATGACATCGCCGGAGAACAGGGCGGGCAGCGCCCAGCCGACAGTGGAGATGAAGGGGTTGAGCGCCACGCGCACCGGATAATTCCACACCACCTGGCGTTCGCTCAGGCCCTGCGCATAGGCCGTCTCGACATAGGGCTTGCCCAGTTCGTCGAGCATGTTGGCGCGCATCACGCGGATGAGGCCCGCCGCGCCGCCGGTGGCGAGCACGACCAGCGGGATCCATAGATGAGACATCAGGTTGACGAACTTGCCCCAGCTCCAGGGCGCGGTCTGGTATTCCGGCGAGAACAACCCACCCACGTCGATATGCAGATAGGCGAAACCAATCCACATCAGCACCAGCGCCAGCAAAAAGTCGGGAACGCCTTTGCCCAGGAAGCCGAAAACGGTGAACAGGTAGTCGAATACCGAATACTGCCGTGTGGCCGAATAGACGCCGACCGGAATGGCGATGGCCCAGGTAAACAGCATGCTGAGCGAGGAGATAGCCAGGGTCAGTCCGAGCCGGTCCCAGATCAGGCTGCCCACAGGGGCGTTCCATTCCAGCGACTGGCCAAAATCGCCCCGGAAGATGATGTTGGAAATCCACCGCCAGTACTGCACCAGGAACGGATCGCTGAGACCCATGCTTTGGCGCATCGCCTCTTCCTGGGCGATCGTCACGTATTCACCGCTATTGCGCAACTGCGCCACATAGGCAGTCACGAAGTCGCCGGGCGGCAGCTGGATGATGAAGAAGGAAATCATGGACACAAAGATGAGCGTGGGAATCGCCCAGAATGCCCTGTGCAATATGAAGCCGACCATGGCGCCTCCTTACCCGCCACGACGACGGAAACAACCTGCCCCGGTGGGGTGCTGAGATCGGGCAGCTTGCGCCGTAGGAGGCCCGATCTCAACGCCTGGGGGAAATCCGCAGGGCGGGCCGAGTCGCCCGCCCTGCATGTTCGTGCAGTTACTTGGACATCCACATCTGCTGGGTCTGCGCCAGGCCGATGCCGCGGGCGACGTCGTCCATGATCAGGCCGGCGCGCAGGTTGTGGAAGCCGTTGTCGACGATGGTGGGTACGGTTTCTTCGCCCACGACGCCGATGACGTAGCCGTTGGTGACGAAGGTCTCGATCATCTCGTTGACGGCAGCGTCGGCCGCGGCAATGTCGCCCGCTGTGGACGCGGTGTCCCACGCGGCCCAGATCGAGCGGATCGGGTGGTCGGCAGGGGGCTCGATACCGGAGGCCCCTTCGGTTGAGTACCAGACATAGTACTGGGCGGCGTAGCTGTCATTGCCCATGATGTTGCGCGGATCGGCCGGCACCACCGACATGCGGTCGAACGGGTACCACTGCACCTGGAAGTTGTTGTTGTCGCGATTGTCGTCCCACTGGGTGCGATCGATGATACGCGGCAACAGTTCGATGCCGATATCGGCCAGGTTGTCGGCCAGTAGTTCGAGCTTGGGGCCATGGGCGGCATCATTGGCTTCCACAACCAGCGCCAGGCGCTGGCCATCGGGCCGCAGGCGGTAGCCGTCGCCATCCATCTCGGTCAAGCCGATCCCGTCGAGCAAGGCGTTGGCAGTGTCCGGATCGTACTCGGTCCAGTGCGATTCCAGATCGGCATTGTAGTAGGGCGAACCGGTGATCGGGGAGGCTTGGCGGGCCTCGGCGAGACCAGAATATGCCAGCTCGTTGATCAGTTCGCGATCAATGCCGATGCTGAGGGCCTGCCGGAAGTCGGCCGTTTCGAACAAGGTACGCAGGACATCGTCGGTGGTGTTGTAGTTGGGCAGCAGCGACCAGGTAGTGGCGCCGATCCAGTTGACTACCGAGTAGTTCCCGCGCTCTTCGTTTTCTTTGTAGAAGGTATAGTCGTTCAGGCTGACATAACGGGACTGCATGTCGATCTGGCCCTGCACGATCATCAGGTTGAAGGTTTCCTGCTGCTCGAACAGCTTGTGCTCGATGCGGTCGATATAGGGAAGCTGGTTCCCCTCCTGGTCGACGGCATAATAATAGGGATTGCGGACCATCGAGACGATGTCGGCGGGAGCCGGTGTTTCGATCTTCCAGGCCGTAATGACCGGCAGGTCAGGGTTTGCCCACCAGGCCGTCACCGGGCTCGAAGAGCGCCACAAGTCCTGCCACTTCTCGACCTGGTACTGGCTGACGAAAGCCGCCAGTTCTTCGGGTGTGGCATACTTGTTGTTGTACTTGCTCAGGTAGTGCTTGGGAAACAGGAAGCTGGGACGATCAAGGCTCGGTTCGCCCGTCGAGTCCTTGGCCAGGATGGTCAGGAAGTAGACATAGGGCTGGTCGAACTTGATGATGAAGGTGCGGTCGTCGACCACTTCGAGCGTCAGCGGCTTGCCGCCGGGCGAGAAGGTCGGGTCGATCGTCGGCATGATTTCGGGGTTGAGGAAGATGTCCTCGTACCAGAACTGCACGTCTTCGGTAGTCACCGGATGGCCGTCAGACCACTTGAGCCCTTCGAGCAGGGTGAAGGTGAATTCGGTCGAGTTCTCGTTGACGCTGTAGGCCTCGATGTAACCGGGGACCAGCTCCATGGAGCCATCGGCGCTTGGCGCCCACTTGAGCACGCGCTCTTCCATCAGCTTGGTGGGCCCCCAACGGTCCCCGGGTCCCTTGTAGGCGCGCTGCCAGGTGCCGCCATACTGGCCGACTTCCATGGCATTGATGACGGTGGGATTGGCGGGAAGGCGCTCTTCGACGGGCGGCAAGGTGCCCGCCTCCACCAGCTCGGTCAGCATTGGCGCCTCCTGGAAGGCCCAGGCAGAACCTGCCAGCACTGTAGTGGACATTGCAGCGACCGCCAAACGAGCGATCCATTTATTGGCACTCATCGATTTCTCCCTCGTGCATGCCCGCTAATGCACCATCTGGTGACATGCGGGCGAAGTGAATTTCTTCTGGGGGCAAGCGCTTATGTAGTTTGAAATATTTTCATGACTTGCCTCCTTCTCCGTCCTGATACAGCCGCCTCTTGTACAATTGTCTTGTATCTTGTGCAGGTTTTATGCTGTTTCGGTGGCAATCTATGCGTCAGATTGGCGAAGACGCAAGACGAAAAAATTTGCATTTTAGCGAGCCGGGCATTTAAAGTTGCATCTCGTTGGGGGCCGAAATGGAAGATTGGCAGCTAAATCAAGGTCATAGTGAAGCCATCTGGCATGGCTTGCGGGTGCCGCTCTCGGTGCGAAAAAATTCACAAGCTGGTTACTTACGGTTGCTTGTGGAGGCGATGATGACCGGGGATTCTCTGCAGCGACCGGCCCTTGCCCAGAAGATCGGACTCTCCCGCATGGCGGTTTCAGAACTGCTGGCGGGACTGGAAACGCGGGGACTGGTGCAGGTTGCTGGCGCGATTGGTGGCGCGCCAGGGCGATCGCAGTTGTCCTATGCCATCAAGGCCGATGCGGCGATGACGGTGGGCTTTGACGTAGGTGGTACCAAGGTGGCCGGAGCGCTATGCGACCTGCGCGGGCACATCCTGGCCGAGATCACCGAACCCACGGTGCAGACGGGCGCCGGGGATCTGGTGGCGCAACTGGCGCGCATGACTGGCCAGCTTTGCGAAATGGCACAGGTGCCGCGGTTCCGCTTGCGGGTAGGGGCTGTTGGCGTGCCGGCAGCGGTGCATCCGGATACTGCGGAGCTCAGCCTGGCAGGAAACCTGCCCGGGCTGGACGGGACTGAACTGCGGGCAGCGCTGACTCAGGCGCTGGGCGTCGAGGTGCTGGTCGACAATGACGTCAATCTGGCGTTGCTGGCTGAGGTCAGCCAAGGCAGCGCCGAGGGTAAGCAGAACGTGGCCTTTGTGGCGCTGGGCACCGGGATCGGCGGCGCATTGATGATCAATGGCCGGCTGCTGCGGGGTGCTCATGGTGGCGCCGGTGAAATTGGCTACATGCCCCTCTGGCAGATCGAGGCGCCGGGGGTGCCATCGCTTGAAGAGCGGGTTGGGGAGGCGGGTATCCGCCGTGCCTATGTCCTGGCCGGGGGCGATGCGGCGCATAGCGTACGCGACATATTTGCGGCGGCAGAAGCGGGCAATTGCACTGCGCAAGATGCACTGGATGCGGCTGCAGAGCATGTTTCGCGGGCTATCCTGACATTGCTTGCCGTGCTGGACCCGGACATGATTGTCCTTGGCGGCAGCATCGGCGCGCGCCCCGAGTTCATCGTGCGGGTCGAAAAGCGTGTTTTGGGCAGTTGGCACTGCCCGGTCCGGCTGGTGCGCAGCCACAGCGGCGGACGCGCCGGATTGCTGGGCGCACTGGAACTGTCGCGGCGACATATGCTCGAGGACATGTTCGGGGCGATACCCTGAAGGACCCGTGTGCTTTCCGCCCAGAGAGATGCTACTCGGCCTGGTTGCCGTTGGAGCTGTTTCGGCGCTTTCAGGGTGCGGAACGGCCGTGCACCTGCACTGACATTGTCTCTCTTTTGATGCTGCCATCAACGGGGTCTTTGATGCTGCCTCAGGGGCTGATCATCCAAAGTTGAAGCTTCTGACTTCGACACGGGCGAACAGCATTTTGTCAGGCGCCGACGCGTCCATCGCCTGGAAAGGAGCCATGCCCGACCCTCGCGCCGCCAGCCCGCCCGCGTCTCTATCCCTTCAGCATCTCTGCCTTGGCCACATAGCGCAACACCATTTCCACTGTGTTGGCCTTCAATCGCTCCAGCATGTCCGGGGCGCCAAAATCGCGGGCGAAGAGCTGCGAGAACGTGGCGCGGTTCGAGACATTGAAGAAGCAGAGCGCGCTGATCTGCCAGTGGATTTCCAGCGGGTCGAGGCCGGGGCGGAACTGCCCTTCGGCCAGGCCCCGCTCATAGAGATCCTTGATATGGGCGATGGCCGTCACATTGAGGTCGCGCACCACGCTGGAGCGCTCCAGATATTGCCCGTGATGGATATTCTCGATCATCACCATGCGGATGAAATCCTCATGCTGGTGGTGATGCGCGAAGGTGAATTCCACCAGCCGCCTGAGCCCATCCACCGGCGAGAGGCCGGCGATATCCAGCTCCGCCTCGCCCTCGCGCACCTGCGCATAGGCGCTTTCGAGAGCGCTGAGATAGAGCCCTTCCTTGTCGCCGAAATAATAATAGATCATGCGCTTGGACGAGCGCGTCTTGGCGGCAATTTCGTCGATGCGCGCGCCCGACAGGCCATTGAGTGCAAATTCCTGGCTTGCCACCTCGATGATGTTCTTGCGCGTCCCCTCCGGGTCCTGCTGCCGCGTCGCCACCTTGCGCGCCGCTTTCCGCACCTCAGACCCGCTCTCCGACATGGCAAAACGCCTTTCTCCGTCCCACCGCAATTGACCAAACTAACCAGTTCGTACATTGTGGTGCAAATCGCCTATGGTCTTGTACCGGCGAGACGTGTGCGAAAACAAGGGCGGATAGCCCTGCGGGGAGCCTAGCAATGTTCAGTGAGCCCGATCGGGTGCGCAATGCCTTTGCGCTGATCGACGCCAATCGGGTGGCGGTGGCCTCGAGCGTCGCGACGTCCGTGCGCATCGGGCTCATGGGGCGGGGCATCGGTTCGTCCCTGACCCCCATCATGCACGAGGCCGAAGGCAGCCGCCACGGCCTTCACTATCGCTACGATCTCATCGACTTCGACCGCCTGGGCCTGATGGATTCCGATCTCGATGCCATGCTCCAGGGAGCCCGGGACCGCGGCTACTGGGGCCTCAATGTCACCTATCCCTTCAAGCAGGCCATCGTCCCCCTCCTCGATGACCTCGCGCCGGAGGCGGACCTCATCGGCGCCGTGAACACCGTGGTCCTGCGTGATGGCGCCTGCATGGGCCACAACACCGACAGCTGGGGTTTTGCCCAGAGCCTGCGGGCGGGGCTCGGCGCAGTGCAGGTCGACCATGTGGTGCAGGTCGGCGCCGGCGGGGCAGGGGCCGCCATTGCCCATGCCCTGGTGCAACTTGGCGCCATGTGCATCGACGTGGTCGATGCCGATGCCGACAGGGCAAGGGCGCTCGCGGCGCATATTGCCCGTACCTCCAAGACCCGCACCCAGGCCCTGGCGCCGGCCCAGCTTGGCGAGGTGATCGGTCTTGCCGCCGGCATCGTCAACGCCACCCCGGTGGGCATGGAAAAGTATCCCGGCCTGCCCTTCGAACCAGACCTGCTGCGACCCCGTCAATGGGTGGCCGATCTTGTTTATTTCCCCAGGGAAACCGAACTACTGCGGCGCGCGGCCAGCCTTGGCTGCCGCACCTTGCCTGGGGGAGGCATGGCGATCTACCAGGCCGTGCGGGCGTTTCGCCTGTTCACCGGCATCGAGCCGGACAGCGCCGAAATGGGCCGCACCTTTGCCGCCTATGCCTGATGGCCGAGCTTGCCGGTCGAGAGCACATGCTCGACGCCACTGTTGACATGCGCCGCCAGCATGGCCAGGGCTCCCTCGACATTGCGCTGCATGGCCATGTCGAACAGGGCCTTGTGGTCTGCCACCACGCCCGCGCCGCGAAAACTCACTGCCAGCATGTGATAGCGTAGGAAGCGGTCGAATATCGCCGCATGCAGGTCCAGAAGCGCCTGCGATCCACAGGCCGAGATCAGTGCATTGTGGAAGGCAAAGTCATAGCGCACCCAATTGACCGTGTGGCGCTCCTGGCCGGCCAGCAGCCGCTTTTCGGTCGCCGCCAGCTTGTGGTGTGCAGCAACCACCCGGCCCTCCCATTCAAGGTCCCCCCTGGACAGGGATAGGCTTAGCGCATGGCTTTCCAGTAGCAGCCGCAGGTCGCCAATTTCGCGCAGGTCCTGCGGCGTCACCGGCGCCACCATGAACCCCTTCTGTCCTTCAGCCACCACCAGCGAGTCGCTGGCCAGGCGATTGAGGATTTCACGCAGCGTGCTCACTCCCACGTCATAGCGTTCGCGCAGCGCCTCCAGGCGCAACTTGTGCCCGGGTGCCAGGCGGCAGGCGATAATGTCTTCGCGTAGCCGCCGGTAGGTCGCTTCGCCCACAGTTGGGAGTGTCGGGTCGCTGATGTCGCTCATTGATTTGCTCTGGCAAAATGAAATTCACCTGATATATCTCAGAATATGGGAGAAAATGAAAGCGCGCCGATCTTTGTCTCGTGCCGGGCGTTGACATGAACGAACTGTTTCGTACAAAGTAGCCAGGAGCTGGTGACGGGAGGTCATCGGCCTCAGGCCGAGCAGGCCTGGTGGGGTGTGACCCTTCAAGGCATCGGATCCGATCCGCTATGCGGTTCGGTTCTCAGAATGCAGAACCAGGAAGGAGTGCAGGGCACTCCAGGGAGGAACATTGATGACCGTTTCACTTACGCGTCGTGCACTCATGGTGGGTGGACTGCTGCTGGCAGCCGCATTCCCGGCCATGGCGCAGGACAAGCCCGTACTGCGCTTCTCCGCGGTGTTCTCGGAGCAGGATATCCGCGCCGAGATGATGAACCTGCTGTCCTCGCAGGTCGCCGAGGATGTCACCATCGAGACCTATCTCGGTGGCAACTTGTTCAAGCAAGGCACCGAATTGGTCGCGTTGCAGCGCGGAAATCTCGAAATGGGCAATATCGCCCCGCAGGACATTTCCAACCAGATTCCGGCCTGGTCGCTGCTGACCTCGGCCTACCTCTTCCGCGACGCCGCCCATCTGCGCGCCTTCTTTGACAGTGATCTGGGTGCGGAGTTCAAGCAGATGGCCTCCGACCAGCTCGGAATCCGCGTCCTGGGTCCGACCTATTTCGGCGCCCGCCAGGTGGGCCTGCGCGGCGACAAGCCGATCAGCACCCCGGCGGATATGGCCGGCATCAAGCTGCGTATGCCCGGCGGCGACGCCTGGCAGTTCCTGGGCCAGTCGCTGGGCGCCAACCCCACTCCGATGGCCTATGCCGAAGTTTATACCGGCCTGCAGACCGGCGCCATCGACGGCCAGGACAATCCGCTCCCCAATGTGGAGAACATGAAGTTCTACGAAGTGATGGACCAGATTGTCCTGACTTCGCACCTTGTGGGCTTTGACCTTCTGGTCATCAGCAACACCGCCTGGGATGCCATGAGCCCCGAACAGCAGGAAGCCTTCCAGGCCGCCGCCACCGTTGCCATTGATTTCAGTCAGGAAGAACATCTCAAGCGCGAAGCCGAGTTGGTCGAACGCTTCAAGAGCGCCGGCCTCGATGTCTATGAGCCAGACCAGGATGCCTTCCGCACCTATGCCCAAAAGATGTACCTCGAGTCCGATCTGGCCAAGGACTGGCCGGAAGGCGCAGTGGATACCATCAACGGCCTCTAGCAGCTGATCCCTCGGGGGTGGCGCCAGGCATTGGCGCCGCCTCTTTTTTTGCGGCATCTTCGGTCGACCCGGCCGACCACAGCGGAGTCCCCGTCATGCCCACCCATTTTCACCGCCTCGGCGCCTGGCTTCACGCCAGGGCGGAAAACCTCCTGGCGCTGATGCTCGCGGTGATGTTCGCCGTCTTCATCCTGCAGATTGTCTTCCGCTACGTGCTGAACCTTCCCATTGGCTGGACCCATGAGGTCAGCGTCATCATGTGGATATGGCTGATATTGTTCGGCTCCGCCTTCGTGGTGAGCGATAGCGAGGAAATCCGCTTCGACATCCTCTATGGCGCCGCGCGGGGCCGGGTGAAGCGGGCCATGGTCGCCGTGACCGGGTTGATACTGGTAGCCCTGTTTGCCATCTCGCTGCCTGCGGTCATCGACTACATCACCTTCATGAAGGTGGAAAAGACCGCCTATCTCAAGATCAGGTTCGACTATCTCTATTCCATCTACGGCATCTTCGCCCTTGCCATGATCGTGCGCCAGCTTTGGCTGACCGGCCGGGCAGTATGGGGCAGGGAAGATGATGATTTCGATCCCGGTCGCGCGGGGTCGGGCGTATGACCGTCTCTCTCGCTTTCCTTGTCGCGCTGGGGCTGATCACGTTCCTGGCCTTTTTCGGCCTGCCAATGGGCCTGGCCATGATCTCCGGCTCCATCCTCTATCTGCTCATGCGCGGGCAGGACATGGGGATCGTTGCCGAGCAGTTCCTCAATGGCATGTATTCCAACTACATCATGCTGGCCGTGCCGCTCTTCATCCTCGCGGCCGAAATCATGAACTCGGGCTCCCTGTCCGACCGGCTGCTCAAATGGTGCGACGCGCTTGTCGGCCGGTTCCGGGGCGGGCTGGCCCAGGTCAATGTGCTCCAATCCATCGTCTTTGCCGGCATGAGCGGATCGGCCGTGGCCGACGCCGCCGGCTCGGGTAAGATGATGCAGCACATGATGACCAAGGACGGCAAATACACGCCTTCCTATGCTGCCGCATTGACCGCCGCCACTGCCGTGATCGGCCCCATCATCCCTCCCTCCATTCCCATGGTGCTCTACGCGCTGGTAGCCGATACCTCCATCGGCTACCTGTTCCTTGGCGGACTGGTGCCGGGCCTCCTGATGTCGCTGTTCCTCATGGTACAGATCGGCATCACCGCGCGGATCAGGAAATTCCCCGTCGAGCCGCCAGTGCCCTTGCGCCAACTCCCCAGGATGACCTGGGAAGCGCTGCCCGTGCTGATGATGCCGGTAGTGCTGATGTGGGGCATCTATGGTGGCGTCACCACGCCAACCGAGGCCGCTGCTGTCGCCGCCGCCTATGCGCTGGTCGTCTCCATCGTGGTCTATCGCAGCGTTCGCGCCCGCGACTTCTATCGCTCCCTTCTGGTGAGCGCCAAGACCACGGCCTCTATCGGCATGCTGATCGCCGGGGCGCTGGTGTTCAACTATGTGGTCACCATTGAGAACATTCCGCGCAGCCTCTCCATGCTGCTGGTCTCCTGGGACCTCGATCCTTTGATGTTCCTCATCATCGTGAACATCATCCTGCTGATCCTGGGCTGCGTGCTCGAGGGCACGACGATCCTTCTGGTCATCGTCCCCGTGCTGATCCCCACCGCGCAGGCGCTGGGCATCGACATGGTCCATTTCGGTGTCGTGGTGGTGGTCAATATCATGCTTGGGCTGATTACCCCGCCCTATGGCCTCTTGCTCTTCATCATGACCCGCATATCGGGATCACCCATGAAGGCGTTGATCGGCGATGTCATGCCATTCCTCATCGGCCTGCTTGTCGCCCTGGCGGTCTTCACCTTCGTGCCCGAAACGGTGCTCTTCCTGCCAAAGCTGTTCGGTTATCAGGGAGCCCTGCTGTGAAGCCGATCTACATCCTCAATGGCCCCAACCTCAACCGGCTGGGCAAGCGCGAACCCCACATCTACGGCACGACCACCCTGGCCGAGGTGGAGGCCGATTGTCGTGCTGCGGCGGGTGTTTGTCCGGTGGTGTTCCACCAGACCAACAGCGAAGAAGCCCTCATCAACTGGGTCCACGAAGCCATCGATGAAGCCTCAGGCATCATCATCAACCCCGCCGCCTTCACCTTCACCTCGCTCGCTCTGCTCGACGCCTTGAAAATGGTCGACGCGCCGGTAATCGAGCTGCACATCTCCAACATCCACAAGCGCGAACAGATCTATCACCGCTCCTATGTGTCCATGCGGGCCGATGCGGTTATCGCCGGCCTCGGCGCAAAAGGGTATGAAACAGCGGTTCGGGCGATGTTGCGGATGGTGGGCTAGAAGACAATCCCGCAAGGTCGCGCCGGCATGTATCCGGCCCGACCTGCGGGCCCCCGTGCCACCTAGAGCGGCACGGAGTTGATTGGTCCGCTACTCGGCGGCTGCAACGCGTTCCATTCCGGCACCGGAGGGCAGGTCATACATCCCCTGGCTGAGGCCGTTGAGGTAGCCGATCACCTCATCGGACGGCATGACATTGGCGTATTTCGCATGCATGTCGCACAGATTGATGGCGTGGTTGGCCTGGGCACGGTCAAAGCAGCCATCTTCCACCACGGTGACACGATAATTGAGCGAGAAGGCGTCGAGCACTGTGGCCCGGACGCAACCCGACGTGGTGGTTCCGGTGACGATAACGCTGTCGCACCCCAGCAACTGCAGATAGGAGATCAGCGGCGTTCCGGCAAAGCCGGAGGGCTTCTGTTTGTGGATGACAATATCACGCGGCCCGGGTGCGATTTCGGCCACAATCTCGTTGCCGTCCAGCCCGTCACTGGTCAGCAAGGGAGCAGCCACTGCAGCTTCCTCCTTGCGGCGCGAACTCTTCCAGGCCCATGAGCCGGCATCCCACTTGTCGGGCCGCTGCGTGCCGGTGGTGTAGATGACTGGAATGCCTTTGCCGCGACAGGTGTCGATCAGCTTTTCCAGCACCGGCATCGCTTCCCAGGCATATTCGCCGCAGGAGGTGCGCCATTTCTTGATGCTCTCCAGGATTGGCGTCGGCTTCTCGTCACAGAAGGCGTAATTGACGTCAATGATCAACAGGGCAGGGCGCTTGCCCCATTCGGCCAGCGAGCCGAAGCCTGAGGATGCGAATACGGCCTTGTCTTCTTCGCTCAGATACTTGTCCCAGATGCGTTCAGTCATGGTCAGAGGTCTCCTAGGTTCGAGGTTGTGGACGTGCTCGTGTGGTCTGGTGATCAACAGGCGCCGGCCGCCGAGCACAAAGACGGCGCCGAAGGCAACGAGAAGTAGGGCATTGATGAAAAGGCCGCCGTCATAGCCGATCTGGCCGACATCGACGACCGTACCGATGGCCAGCGGTCCCACCAGGTAGCCAAAGTCTCCGGCAAAGCGCAGCACGCCCATGGCGGGCCCCTGCTGGCGGGCCGGCACCACATCCACGGCATAGGCGCCGATGGCCGGGCCGCCGATGCCGGTGGCCAGGCCAATGGCGATCATGCCGGCAAACAGCATCGCCGGGCTGTCGGCCAAGGCAATGCCGGCAAGGGCGGCGGCGGTCGCAAGCAGTGAGAATGCGATGATCGCGGCACGGGGCAGGCGATCAACGACATAGGCGGCCACCGGCAATGACACCAGGTTGGCGACTGCCGAAAGCGACATCGCCAGGCCAAGCTGATCGGGCCCGATGGCATAGCGCTGGTCGGCCAGCAGCGGGATCATCTGCCACTGCCCGGCCGTCCGGGTCATGAAGAACCCGAAATTGGCCAGCAATACGCAGAGGAAAGGCAGGATCAGCAGCAGGCCCAGTGTGCCGCGGGACTCCGGCTGGGCGGGCTCTTCGTTCTGGGCGCCTGCATCCTTGAACAGGACGAGCGGCAACAGGCCGGCTACAAGTCCGATGACGGCGGCAACCCAGAAAGGTCCCGATAACCCGAACAGATTGGCAGCCAACCCGCCGACGCTGGGCCCGAAGGCACCCCCGACCAGGGTGGCGCCCTGGAACATCGACATGACCTTGCCGCGGCTGCGGCGATCGCTTTTCTGGGCGAGGTAGATCATGGCGGCGGTCATGAAAAGGCCCGAGCCAATACCCTGCATGACCCGACCCGCCAGCAGCACCCCATAGCCTGGCGCAACCGCCCCCATGATGGCGCCCAGGGAGCAGAGAAGCATACCGAACCCGAGCAGGGGACGGATGCCGATGCGCGCGGCGAAGTGCCCGGCCGGCAGGTCTGCGGCCAGACGGCCCGCCGCGAAGACGGTGATCATCAGCCCGATCTGCCAGTCCGGAACGGCAAAGCTCTGGGCATAGATGGCCATGACAGGCGTCAGCATGCCGAAGAGCATCATGTGTCCGGCGACTGCGACCAGGGTGATCGGCAGATAGGGCATGGCACTGAGCGTTTCGCGCCAGCTGGCAGGTGAGACCGGCAAGGCGCCGGAGATCGCGTTCATGCCCTATTCCGCCGGCTCGCTGGTCTTGTCGGGCGATTTGAGCGGGCCGCGATGCATCGTATAGGCCGAGAAGCCCACGACTGTGGCGACCAGCGCCGCTCCCCCGCTATAGAAGGCGGCCGTCAGGCCGAACAATTGCCCCAATATGCCGAACATGGCCGGGCTCAGCACCTGCGAGAACCGGTTCGCCAGAAGGCGCAATCCCATCAGCTTGCCGCGCTCGCTCTCCCCCACTGCATCGACCATGATCATGATGCTGACGGGCAGGTTGACCCCGACTGCTCCGCCAATCACCGCGGCCAGCAACAGCATCGTGACCGGATTGATCACCGCGAGCGGTGTCAGCACCACCCCAAGGGCGGCAATCGTGCCGGCCGCCAGCAGGATGACCTCGAGCGAATAGCGCTTCATCAGTCCATTGAGTGCGAAGCGCGACAGCATCCCCGCCAGCCCCTTGAGCGAAATGGTCAAGGCGATCAGGAAGGTGGCAAAGCCGTTCTGCGCCAGGTAGAGCGGCAGAAAGCTCATGTAGAGCGCCTGGATATACATGACCAGGAACGTGCCCGTCAGGCCGAACTGCACCGGCCGCGATCCAGCCAGCCCGATGCCGCGCTTGTAGCTCGACACGATGCCCGAGGGGCTGAACACATCGCGTACCCGGACATTGCCGGCATCGGGATGGGGGTAGCGCGTGCTCAGCCAGAACAGCACCAGCATGAACAGGACGCAGGCGACGAGGGATGCGACGAACGCGGCGCGATATCCCTCATTGGGAACCGCAAAGGCCGACGCAATGAGGCCGCCGATGATGGGTCCGAGCATGCCTCCGCCCGACATCCACATCGAATATTGCTTGATCGCGTTATTGCGCCGGTCCCGGTCGCCATGGGCCACCAGCACCTGGAACGAGGACGCCATGATGATGACCGAGGCCCCGATAAGCACCTGTGACAGAGCCAGCAGCGGAATGCCATTGGCAAAGACCGTGCAGACCAGCGAGGCCAGCAGGAACCAGGAGCCATATTTCAGCATCTTCATCGGCCCGATCGAGTCGATGAGCTGCCCTGCCGGCATGGCGATGACGATGGGCAGGAGCGCCTTGAGGGTCACCATCAGGCCAACGGCGAAAGTCGATGCGCCCAGTTCGGTGGCATAGAGGGCAAAAAACGGGTTGGCGAGGCCCTGGATGGTGAAGAACACACCACCGCCAATGACACCGAACCGGGCAAAGCGCGCCGCGGAGTCACCAGGCGAAACATCAGTTGGCATAGTGGCAGGCTACCTGTCTTGAGAGGTCATGGTTGGGCAGCGACGGCTTTGCCGCGCGGCAGAGATCTGTCGCCATCGGGCAGCGGGAGGCAAAGGCGCAACCCTTGGGCAGGTTGAGAGGGCTGGGGAGCTCGCCCTGCAAAGGCGTGCTTGTGCGGCGGCTCTCGATGGCGGGGTCGGGCACCGGCACGGCGTCGATGAGTGCCTTGGTATAGGGATGGCGTGGGTCGGCGAAGACTTCTTCGGCAGCGCCATACTCCACCACCTCGCCCAGATACATGACGGCGATACGGTCGGCGATGTAGCGCACCGTCAGCAGGTCATGCGAGATGAAGACGAAGCTGATCCCCAGTTCGGCCTTCAAGTCTGCCAGCAAATTGATGATCTGGGCGCGGACCGACACGTCGAGCGCCGAAGTCGGCTCGTCGGCCACCACAACCGAGGGATTGAGCGCCAGGGCACGGGCCACGGCCACGCGCTGGCGCTGTCCGCCACTCAATTGGTGGGGATAGCGCTCGGCAAAGGCGGGGTCGAGGCCCACCTGGCCGATCAGGCGCCTGACGGCTTCGTTCCTCTCGGCCTTGTCGCCCTGGGCCTTGACCACCAGCGGCTCGGCGACGATATCGCCGATTGTCATCTTGGGATTGAAGGACGAGGCCGGGTCCTGAAACACCATCTGCGCCAGGCCCGCGATGAATATGTCGCCCGAACTCGGCTTCTCCAGGCCCAGCAACAGACGGGCCACCGTACTCTTGCCGCAGCCGCTCTCGCCGACAATGCCAAGCGTCTCGCCCTTGTGTACGCGCAGATTGACGCCATTGACGGCTCGCACGACCATATTGCGCGATGGGTTGAACTGCTTCCACAGGGCGTTGATCTCCACCACCACGCTGCTATCGGGCTCGAAGGGCTGGTTGGTGCGGAGCTGTCTCTCTGGTGCGGGTTCGGGAGACAGGTCCAGACCGTCCGGCGCCCAGCAGGCAGCCCTGTGGTCATGCCCGCGATCGGTCAGGCGTGGCGCCTCGGTCGAGCAGCGGTCATGCGCTGCTGCGCACCGCTCCTTGAACGCGCATCCCGTGATCGGATAACGCATGTCGGGCGGCAGTCCGGGGATCTGCGGCAGTCGCTCGGTCTTGAGCATGGTGGGGCTGGGAATGGTGCCCAGCAGGCTCTGCGTATAGGGGTGGGACGGGTTGGCGAAAATGTCCTCGACGCTGCCGAACTCGACAATCCGCCCTGCATACATCACCGCCACCTTGTGGGCGAAGCGCGCCACCAGGCCCAGGTCATGGGTAATGAACAGCATGGCGGCGCCGGACTCGGCGGTCAGCGTCTTGAGCACTTCGACGATCTGGGCCTGGATGGTGACATCGAGCGCGGTCGTCGGTTCGTCGGCGATGACCAGTTGCGGCCGGCTCGACAGGGCCATGGCAATCATGACGCGCTGACGCATGCCGCCGCTCATCTCGAAGGGATAGCCCTCGATCCGGCGTTCTGGTTCGGGAATGCCGACCTTTCCCAGCCAATTGATGGCTTCCGCCCGGGCCTCTTCGCGATTGAGGCGCAGATTGCGCATGATCGGCTCGATCATCTGCCGCGAAATGCGCATGACCGGGTCGAGCGAGGACATGGGATCCTGGAATACCGTCCCAACCAGCCGCCCGCGAATGGCATTGAGCTGGCTTTCGCTGAGCTTGGAAATGTCGCGGCCATCGAGCAGCACTTGGCCGCCTGCGACCTTGCCCGGATGGGTCAGCAGCCGCAGGATGGACATGGCCATCGCGCTCTTGCCCGAGCCGCTCTCGCCCACCACCGCCACGCGCTCGCCGCGGTCGATGGAGAAGGACACGCCGTCTACAGCCTTGACTGTCCCGCTGGCCGTCCGGAACTCGGTGCGCAGGTCGCGCAGTTCGAGCAGTGTGGTC
Organism: uncultured Devosia sp.; assembly: GCA_965651655.1. Taxonomy (GTDB): domain Bacteria; phylum Pseudomonadota; class Alphaproteobacteria; order Rhizobiales; family Devosiaceae; genus Devosia. The sequence continues at coordinate 17,163 of CBFGTF010000003.1, read as the reverse complement.
TTGACCGGAGCCTGATAGTTCATCTCGAATTCCCTCCGGTTAGCGCGAACGCGGGTCGAGCAGCTCGCGGACACCGTCCGAGAGGAAGTGCAGGCCGATGGCGATCAGCAGAATGACCACGCCGGGCAGGGTGGAGATCCACCAGGCCTGCTCCAGATAGGTCTGGCCGTCGCGCACGATATTCCCGAGCGATGGCTGGGGCGGCATGATGCCCAGGCCCAGGAAACTGAGGCTCGCCTCCACCAGGATGGCATTGGCCGCGGCAATGCTGGCGGCAACCAGCATGGCTGCAATGGTGTTGGGCACGATATGCCGTGTCATCAGCCAATACTGCGAGGCATTCACCGTGCGGGCGGCGTCGATGAAGGCGCGCGATCTCAGGCTCAGCACCTGCGAACGCTGCAGGCGAATGAAGCGCGGCACATCGGCCAGTGAAATGGCCAGGATAACCGGCACCAGGCCCGTTCCCATCACCGAGACCAGGCCGATGGCCAGCAGCAGCGATGGAAAGGCCAGGAAGATATCGACCACCGTCATGATCGCCCGGTCGATCACTCCGCCGTAAAACCCCGCCAGGGTGCCGAGCACCATGCCGAAGGTGAGGGCAATTGCGGCAACGCTGAAGCCCACGACCAGCGACACCTGTACGCCGGCCAGGGTGCGGCTGAAGATGTCCCGGCCCATCTTGTCGGTGCCGAACACATGCTCGATGGACGGAAACTGCATCATGGCCCGCAAATTGGTTTCGAGCGGCTTTTGTATGGGCAGCACCGGCGCGAAGATGGTCAGCAGCAGAATGGGTACCAGGATCACCAGGGCGAGGCGCACCTTGGGGTGGGCAAGCATCCGGTGCCGGACCATTGCGGTGCCTGCGGCCAGGAGGCGCGATTTGCGTTGTTGTGGGGCGGAGAGCGTGATGTCAGCCATGGTTGGGGTCCTTGCCTAGAACTGCACGCGAGGATCGAGCGTCTTGTAGATGAGGTCGGTCGCGAAATTGATGACCACGAACAGCAGCGCGTAGAGCACGATCAGCGTCTGCACGAGTTGGTAGTCGCGGCTGTTGATGCCGGCGATGAGGAGGTTCCCCACACCCGGGATGGTGAAGATGAATTCGACGATCACGGTGCCGCCCAGCAGGTTGCCGAAGCTGAGCCCGACAACCGTGGCGATGGGCAGGGCGGCGTTCTTGAGCGCATGGCGGAACAGCACGCGAAGCTCAGACCAGCCCATGGAACGGGCCGTGCGTACATAATCCTCATTGAGCACTTCGAGCACGGCCGTCCGGGTAATGCGGGCCAGGGTCGCCACCTGCGAGAGGGAGAGGACAATGACCGGCAACGCCAGGCGGAGGACGAGCGCCCAGGGGTCGTTCCAATTGAGTTGGCCGGAGGCCGGAAACCAGCCCAGTCCAAGCGAGAAGACCAGCAGCAGCACCAGTGCTGTCCAGAAAGATGGCATGAGATCGATGATCATGGCGGCACCGGTCAGCCCGTTGTCGAGCCAGTTGCGCCCCTTGTGGGCCATGTAGGCTGCCAGGGTTCCCAGCGGAATGGACAGGATCACCGAGACCAATATGGTTGCCAGGGCTATGCTCAGCGTGATCGGCAGGGCCCGCCACAGCAGGTCGGCGATGGGAATGCGTGTGGTGATGGTTTCGCCCAGATCGACCACCGCCAGGTCGCGGAGGAAACCCAGATACTGGTTGAGCAGGGGCTCATCGAGGCCCATCTGGGTGCGCAGGACTTCAAGCGCCTCGCCTGAAAGGGTGTCGCCCGCCATGGCCGAGGCCGCATCACCGGGAATGAGCCGGAGGGTGAAGAAGACCAGAGTGACGACACCCAATACGGTGACCAGCATCTGTGCCAGTTTCTTTGCGGCATATTCGGCCATGGCGGGGCGCTCCTATTCGGCGATATCGACGTCGTAGAAATTGACCTGGGCGAGGTAGTTGATGTGCACCCCGGTCACCTCGGGCTTGCCCGGCCAGAAGACGTTGTTGGAATAGGTCGCCAGGTACACGGCCTCTTCGGCCACGATCTGCTGCACCTTCTTGTACATCTCGAAGGCCTTGGCCTTGTCGGGCTCGGCCCGCGCCGACTCGAGCAGGTTGGTGACTTCGGGATTGTCGTAGCGGGCACCATTCAGACCGTTGGGCACCATGTTGTCCGGGTGCAGGTAGCTGAACAGGATCATGTCGGGATTGACCGCCGGCAGCAGGCGCGAGGCCATGTCGAATTCACCGGCATTGCGGCGCTGGTTGAACGTGGGCGTGTCGACCAGCTCCATTTCCATGTTGATGCCGACCTGGCTGAGGAAGTCGATCTGGAATTGCTGCAGCTCGGTGACCCCCTGGGCCGACGTGCCAAGGTTCTTGAAGGTGAAGCCATCGGCATAGCCGGCCTCGGCCAGCAGGGCCTTGGCCTTTTCCGGGTCGTACTCGTAGGTCGGGATTTCGTCGGTATAGACATCCATCCAGGGCAGCAGCATGGAATTGTGCGGCTGGGTCAGGCTGGGCGAAATGGCCTGGGTGATGGAGGCATAGTCCACCGCATGGGCCATGGCCTTGCGGACCAGCGGGTTGGCAAAGGGCTCGAACTCGGGGTTGAGCACGCCGATCACCACGGCATAGTCCTTCACCGAGTTCATGGTGAAGCCTTCCGCAGCAAGCGTCGCCAGGTTCTCTTCCAGGTTGGCGCGCATGACCAGGTCCACCTCGCCATTGCGCAGCGCGATGGTGGATGTGGCCTCGTCCTTGATGATGTTGAAGACGATCGTCTCGATGGGGGCAGGGCCCTTGTAGTAGCCCTCATGCCGTTTGAGCACGATCTGGGAGCTCACATCGATCGACTCCAGATAATACGGACCCGTTCCGATGGGCTGCCAGCGAACCTGGTCGCCGGCTTCCTCGGTGGCCTTCTGGCTGACGATCTGCCCCTGGTGGTAATTGGCGACCGTGTGCAGGAAATTGCCGTTCGGTGCATCCAGCTCGATGATCAGGGTGTAGGGATCGGGCGCTTCCATGCTGACAATGCCGGCCAGTTCGGAAGCATAGGGCGAGGCCGTGGCCGGGTCCTTGATGCGATTGAAGCTGTAGATGACGTCGGCAGCGGTGAAGTCGCCGTAGTCCTTGTGGAAAGTGACACCCTCGCGCAGCTTGAAGGTCCAGGTCTTGTTGTCCGTGGTTTCCCAGGACTCGGCCAGGTCGGGGATGATCTCGCCGGTCTCACCATCATAGCTGGTCAGGCCGCTGAAGATGTTGAACGCGATATTCTCGTTCTCGATGCGGAAGATGTTGGCGGGGTCGAACCCCGCGGGATCGTCATAGAAGCGGACGGTCAGCGTCTTTCCCTGGGCCATGGCGGCCGGGGAAAAGCTCAGGACCAGCATGAGTGAGGCCAGCAGAGTCAGGCTCGCGGCAAGCAATTTGCGGATGTTGCCAATCATTGTCGTTCCTCGAGGAGGGTGGTGGGGCGGCAGGGCCGCCCCCGTCGAGGGAGCGGCGGGAATGCAGGGACAGTCAGCTTGCCATCCGGGCCAGTGCAGGTTCGGCACTTGCCGCAAGCTTGCGGAAATAGGCCTTGGCCATTTCGGCATCCACGACATCGGCATATTTCTGGTGCATGTCGTAGAGGTTCATCCAGTGGGATGCCTCGGTGCGGTCATAGGCGCAGTCCATCGGTACGCCGACCTTGAAGCGGTGTGTGGCCGCGTCGACGGCGCTGGCGCGCAGGCAGCCGCTGGTCGACTCGCCGCACAGGATGACCGTGTCGATGCCCATCGAAATCAGGTGGTAGGACAGCGGCGTACCCTGGAACGCGCTCGGAGCGGTCTTTTCGATCACCACTTCGCCGGCAATGGGGGCCACTTCATCGCAGATCTGCTCGCCCTTGAGCTTCATCTCGGCGCTCATCGTGGACGTCCGGGGCTTGCGATGCACCCACGGCTTCATGCCATTGTTGAGCCCCTTGATATGCACGACAGGCACGCCGGTCTCGCGGGCAACGGCCAGCAGTTCGGCGGTCTTGTCCACGGCCGCCCAGCCTTCCAGGCCCGTGCTGCCCGGCCAGGTCTTCATCGATTCAAAGATCGGTTCCCGGGTCAGGCCGACCACGCTGTAATACATGTCGATCAGCACCAGGGCCGGCTTGCTGCCGAAGCCGGAAAGCTCCTTCTTGCCCCATTGCAGGTCATGCAGCTTGTCACGTTCGCTGAGAAATTTGTCCCATCCATACATCGCCATTCTCCTTGTCAACGCCAAAATGCCTAATTGATAGGCAGAAATTTACGATGACTAGACTATTGGCAAATGGGGGCGGTTCAAGCAAAAGTAACTACGCTCATCCATAAGCGGGACTAATAGATGCCCCAGCCCCTGCCATCCCTCGCCAGCCTCCGCTCGTTCGAAGCCAGCGCACGTCTCGAAAGTTTTTCCAAGGCAGCTCAAGAACTTAACCTGACGCAGGCGGCGATCAGCCAGCAGGTTAGACTGCTCGAAGACCGCATTGGCGGGGAGTTGTTCCGACGCGAAGCGAGGCATGTGAAATTAACAGAGCTGGGTCGCCTCTATCACAGGCTTACCGTCGGCGCGCTGCGGGAGATGGAAGGCGCCTTTGAAACCGCGCGCGCTCTGGCCCGTCCCAATGCCCTGGTGGTCAAGACGACTCCCACCTTCGCCTCCTACTGGCTTCTGCCTCGTCTATCGAGCTTTCAGCGTGCCTGGCCAATGGCGAGTCTGACGGTCACGGCGGTGGAATCACCATTAGGGCAGTTTGACGGGGTCGGGGACGTTGCCATCACCACCGGGCAGGACCAGTGGCAGGGTTTCCTGACGACCAAGCTGTTCGACATAGATCTCGTCGCGGTGGCATCCCCGGCCGTCGCCCGCAGGACCGACCTGGGCCGGTTCCTTGCCGGCCACACCGATACCATCATCCACACCATGAAACGCCTCGACGACTGGACGATCTGGTGCCTGGGCGCCGGCGTTCCCAATTTTCACCTCGATCGGGGAACGATCCTGTTCAATTCGGCTCTCTCCTACGGTGCGGCGGAGAAAGACATGGGTATCGTCATCGCCGAGGAAGCGATGATCGCCGACCATCTGTCCGCGGGTTCGCTTGTGGAGGTCCATTCTGCCCGCGTCCCTTCGGGCCGCGGATATTACCTCTTGGAACCCGATCACCGGGCTCGCAAACCGATCGTCGACGCATTCATCCAATGGCTGCAACGGGAGATGGGCGCCACCACCTCAGAGCTGCTCGAGCGGCGGGGGCTCGGTCAATCCATCAGCAAAGCCTAGCCCCCGGGCGGCGGCCGCACCCGGGGTCGGCCCCAGCGGGAGCCATCGCCTAGCTGTTGTTGATCAGGCGCAGAGTGTCTGCAATTTCGGGGCTCGACTGTCGCTCCGCGTCGACAAAATCGCGCATGCTTTGCACGAAATCGCGTTCAAGCGCCGGGCGGGGGCCTCGCGGGTGGATGGTCGCGTAGGTCACCCAGCGCTCCTGCGCCAGGGGTCGGAGCACAAGCGGCTCACCGGGAAGGATCCGGCCGCAGACCCTGTCGACTATGGTCGCTCCGAGCCCATCACGCACCAGCTGGGTGACCACGGGCGTCGACGTTGTCTCGATGGGCACGGGCGGCGCCAGCCCGGCCCCTGAAAACACTTCGTCCATGCGATCGCGCCACCTCTGCCCCTTGTGAAGGGCAACAATGGGCTGGTCCACCAGGTCTTCGGGTTGGATCCTGTCTCGCGCCGCCAGCGGATGGTCGGTCCGCATAAGAACCCCGACGCGCGCTTCAAGGAACGGCTCGACGGTCAGTTCGACAATGGCGTTCTCCAGCGGCACCGAGATGATCCCGAAGTTGAACGCCCGTGCGGCCACCTTGCTCTCGATCCCGAAGCGCGTCTCGACATTGATATCGCATTCGAACGCCATGCCATTCTGGCGCATGAGGGCCAGGGTTGGCGCTATCACGCCCATGGCCAGCGGCGCGGCAGTGACCAGCCGGAGCCGATTATTGGTCTGCTGCCGGATATCGCGCGACACCGCGCTCATCTCGTCGAGACCGCGCAGGATATGCTCGGTTTCGCGATAGAATCGGTCGCCCTCCTCGGTGAGTTCCAGGCGGCGCTTGTGGCGAGCGAAGAGCACCAGCCCCAGCTCGGATTCCAGCAGGGAAATCAGCCGGCTCGCCGCTGACGGGGAGATGTTGAGTTCGTGCGAGGCCTGCGCCAGCGATCCGAGCGTGACGATGCGGCGGAAGATGCGCAGCGATCTCAGGTTCAACTTGGCCCCTCCTGCGCCGCTCGGGCTGCATCTCACCCGATCTGGGGGCGCAGCATCTCGAATGTCTGGGTCGCCTCGACATAGTCTCCGCGATAGCCGCAGCGCGCAATGGTCCCGGCGCGGACGATGTCGAACTGTCCATCCACCAGCAGGTCGGCGCGAATATGGACGCGCGTCACCTGGCCGATGACTAAGTGGCTGGGCACGGGTTGGCCCTCCAGGTCATGAAGTTGGCGGATATCGATCACCCGGCACTCCATGGCAGCGGCGGCGCCCGCCACCCGTGGCACAGCGATTGTATCGCTTTCCAGCTTCTCCAGCCCGGCCATCTCGAACTCATCGGTCCCGGCCGGATAGGTGCCGGATGACTGGTTCATCTGTTCGGCCAGTTCGCGCGTCGCCAGGTTGAACACGAAGGCGCGGGCCTCGCTGACATTGGCCAGCGTGTCCTTGCGCCCCTCGCTGCCGAAGATCAGGATGGGCGGCTTGTGGCTGAACATGTTGAAATAGCTATAGGGCGCCAGATTGGCGGCGCCGGACGCCCCGATCGAGGAAATCCAGCCGATCGGTCGGGGCGCGATGATGGCCTTGATCGGATCGTGTGGCAGGCCATGCCCCAGGGCGGGATCGAAGGAATGGTAGTCGCTCACGCGATCTTGTCTCCTTTGGGTGCGGCACCGCTCTAGGCGGTCAGGCGTCGCCGCAGATCCTGCGAGACGCTTGCGGCAAGCGACACAGATTGGCGGGCAATGGTCGCACTCTCGCCCAGATAGTTGGCCGGATCGAGCGCCTGTTCAAGCGCAGTGCGGTCGATTTGCGCGGCAATCTCTTCCTGGCCAAGCAGGATGTCGGCCAGTCCACGTCCATCCCGCGCCGCTTCGATCACCGCATGATGAACGACATCATGCGCCCTTGTGCGGCCAATGCGGGGCGCCAACACCATCATCAGGTTCTCCGACGCGATGACATTGGCGCTGCGCCCCAGATTGGCCGACATGGCGGCCGGCCTGATCTCGATATGGGTCAGGGTTGCTTCCAGCCGCTGCGCCAGCTCCCAGCCCAGCATGCAGGCGCTCTCGAGCGTACGGGACATCAACTGATTGCTGGCCGCATCGCCCTCATGACCGGGCATGCCCGCTTCCAGCGCTGGTGCCACGCGGGACCGCAACTGCGCCGCGGTCGAAATAAGGTGGACCACATGCTTGGGATTGACCTTGTGTGGCATGGTCGAGCTGCCGATGACCAGGTCTCCCAGTTTCTCGGCCACCTCGTCGATCTCATTGGCCATCAGGCGATAAAGTTCGTTGCCGATGCGCCCCACCGCCATGGCGAAAAGCCCCAGGCTCGCCACATATTCAGCTTGCGTATCGATCGACGCGCGCGAAGGCACGAGGACATGGCCCAGTGCCAGCCTCCGGCCAAGCGCTTTGGCCAGCGCGTCGCCCTTGCCGTCGAAGGAATGCATTGCCCCGATGGCGCCGCCGAAGGATAGCGCGAACAGGCGCGCCTCGCATTCGGCGAAGCGCTGGTTCTGCCGCGATAGCTCCTCGATCCATCCGGCAACTTTGAAGCCGAAGCTGATGGGCAGGGCGTGACGATTATTGGTGCGCCCGGCCATCAGGGTCTCGGCGTGCTGGTCCGCCCAGCCGCCCAGCGTATCCATTGCTCCGGCCAGGTGCCCGAGCATCCTTTGGTGGCCCCGGCGGACCAGCAGCAGCGTGCCGGTGGACATGATGTTCTGCGTCGTACCACCCCAATGCACAAAGCCGCCCGCCTCCCCGCACAACTCGGTCAGGGCCCGGACCAGCGAAACAATGGGCGCCATTGTTTCGGCCACCGAGCGCTCCAGGGCATCGAGATCGAACAGTTCGAGCCGGGCCTTGGCCTCAATTTCGTCGGCAGCCCATTGCGGGATCATGCCGATTTCGGCCTGCGCCTGTGCCATGGCGGCTTCGACGTCCAGCCAGGCCTGCCAGAGATTGGGGCGGGAGAACAATGTCTGCGGCGTCATGCCAGCATCATGAAACGTCATGGGTGACAACCTCGTCGCGGATACAGCGCGTCATTTGTGGGCCGCTGCTGGCTGGCCGCAGGGCCGGTGGCGCTGCGCGGCAGGCCTCCACCACATGGGGGCAGCGCTCGGAGAAGCGGCAGCCTGGCGGCAGGTCGAGCGGATTGGTGACAATCGCCGGCCCGGTCCGTTTGGGCTTTGTGGCTCCACCCAGTTCGGGCACCGAGGACAGCAGCAATTGTGTGTAGGGGTGGCGTGGTGCGGCCAGCACATCGCTGGCATCGCCCATCTCCACGATCTGACCCAGATACATGACGGCGATGCGCGAGGCGACCTGATGCACCACCCCGATATCGTGGGTGATCAGCAGGTAGGTCAGCCCCAGGTCCCGCTGCAGGTCCGAGAGCAGGTTAAGGATCTGCGCCTGCACGGACACGTCCAGCGCCGAGGTGGGTTCGTCGCAGACCAGCAGGGCCGGTTTCATCACCAACGCCCGGGCAATGGCCACGCGCTGGCGCTGACCGCCTGACATCTGGTTGGGATAATTATGCATGACCCGTCTGGGCAGCCCCACCCGTTCCATCACCTCCACCACCGCCGCCTCGCGGCTCTGCGCGTCGCCAATGCCGTGGATTTCGAGCGGCCGTCCGATCAGGCGCCCGATTGTGTGGCGCGGATTGAGCGAAGAATAGGGGTCCTGGAAGATCGGCTGCATGAGCCGTGCGCGCTTGAGCCTGTCCATTCTGGCAATGGGCTCACCCTCGAGCATGACTTCACCATTGCTGGCCGGGTTGAGGCCGAGCAGGATCTTGGCCAGTGTGGTCTTGCCCGAGCCGCTCTCCCCCACCAGCGCAAAAGTCTCGCCGCGGCGAATGTCGATCGAGACATCGTCCAGCGCATGGAGCTGTCTTGGCTTGGCAAAGATCGAGCGCTTGATGTCATAGACCTTCTCGATTCCGCGCCCCTCCATCAGCACGTCATCGGGCCTGGCCCTGAGCGGCTGCATTTCGATATCGGGTTGGGCCGGCGGCAGCAGCGCAATCTCGTCCGGCGTCAGCACACAGGCATAGGTGCGGCCACCAGGATCGCGCAGCGGTGGACGGCTGCTGCGGCATTCGGGGCGCGCCTGCGGGCAGCGCGAGGAGAAAACACAGTAATCCACCTCCCCGATCAGCGAGGGCACGATCCCGGGAATGGCGCCCAGCCGGCGTGGCACGTCCGACAGTTTTGGCGCACTGGCCAGGAGGCCGCGCGTATAGGGGTGCATGGGGTGGTGCAATACATCGGCGCAGGCACCCTGTTCGACGATCTCGCCGCCATACATCACCGCCACCTTGTCGACCGTCGAGGCAACGACCGCCAGGTCATGGGTGATCAGGATCATTGCCATGCCGAATTCGCGGCGAAGATCGGCCAGGAGATCCATGATCTGGGCCTGGACGGTGACGTCCAGCGCCGTCGTCGGCTCGTCGGCGATGATCAGGTCCGGCTCGTTCATCAGCGCCATGGCGATCATGACGCGCTGGCGCTGCCCGCCCGAGAGCTGGTGAGGATACTGCTCCATTCGTCCGGCGGGGTCGGGAATGCCAACCTTGCCAAGCAGTTCGACGGCGCGCTCCCGCCCTTGGGATTCGTTCAGGCGTCCAATTCGGGTGGCCGCCTCGGTCATCTGCCGGCCGATGGAATAGACCGGGTTGAGCGAAGTCATGGGCTCCTGGAAGATCATCGAGACCTTCTGCCCGGCAACCCCATTGGCAAAATGCCGGTCATTCATTGATCCCAGATCATCGCCACAAAGGGTTATCGCCTCGGCCCGGACCTGCGCATTGCGCGGCAGAAGCCGCATCAGTGCCAGGGCCGTCATGGATTTGCCCGAGCCCGATTCCCCGACAATGCCGATGGCCTCTCCGGCCTTGAGATCGAGGCTGGTGCCGCGCACGGCATGAAGTGGACCGGCCGGAGTTGGCAGCACGACTTCCAGGTCGCGGACCGTCAGAATGGTGCGATTGTCGAGCATGGTCAGTTCCTTCCCTGCGGGGAGGTGACGTCGCGCAGTCCGTCACCGAGCAGGTTCGCGCCGATGACCAGCAGGAACAGCATCAGGCCGGGGAACAGGACGAGGCTGGGGCGGTAGAACAGGGCCTGCTTGCCCTCGGCAATCATCAGCCCCCAGGAGGGCGTAGGCGGCTGGATGCCCACGCCGAGGAAGGAGAGCGAGGACTCGGCCAGGATGGAAATGCCCAGCTCGAACGTAAAGATGACGATGATCTGGCTCGACACATTGGGCAGGATTTCGCTGCGCAGTACCTGCCAGCGGCTGGCGCCCATGGCATGGGCCGCCGCCACGAAGTCCTGGGACTTGAGCCTTTGCGTCGCCGAGCGTGTGACCACCAGGTAATAGGTCCAGTGCAGCACCCCGATAATGCCGATCACCACCCAGACCGACGGCCCGATGATGAAGACCAGGGCCATGGCCAGCAGCAGGCCGGGCAGGGCCAGCTGGGCGGTCAGCGCAAAGCTGACGACCGTATCCACCCAGCCGCCGAAATAGCCCGCGCAGATGCCCAGCGTCACCCCGATGAGGAGACCCACGCTGGCCGCTCCGAATCCGATGATCAGCGACACCTGGGTGCCGTAGATCAGCCGGCTGAGATAGTCGCGCCCAACCTGGTCGGTGCCGAGCACATGGTCCCAGTTTCCGCCAGTCTCCCAGGCCGGCGGTAAAAGCCGCTTGGCGAGGGACTGGGCATAGGGATCGTGTGGGGCCAGGAGGGGCGCGAACAGGGCGACGATGATCAGCACGCCGACAATGGTGGCACCGATGATCAGACCCTTGTGGGCAAGGGCGCGGCGCAGCAGCAGGTTGCGGGGCGATGGGGCGAGGACGTCCTCGCCCAGAAGGTTCGGTTGGGTCTCGACGGTCATCCGATGCGGATCCTTGGGTCCAGGGCTGCATTGAGCAGGTCAGCCAGGAGGTTCATCACCACGAAAGTGATGGCGAAGATGAAGATGAGCATCTGCACGGTCGGGATGTCCGAGCCCAGGATCGACTGCAGGGCGAGCCGGCCGAGGCCGTTGATGGCAAAGACCGTTTCGATGATCACGGAGCCGCCGAGCTTGTTGCCGAGCTGGACAGCCAGGACGCTCACGACCGGGAGCAGGGCGTTGCGCATTGCATGGCGCCTGAGCAACGCAAAGCCGCGATAACCTTTGGATCGTGCGGTGCGGATATAGTCGGACTCCATCACCTCGATCAGTCCCGTGCGGGTCAGACGCATGACGGCGGGCACCGAGCTGGCGCCAAGGACGAAGGCAGGGAGCACGAAATGCTGCCAGGTGCTGTCGCCCGAAATGGGCAGGATGGGCACCATCACCCCGAAAAGGATGATGAGCAGCAGGCCGAGCCAGAAATTGGGCATGGCCTGGGCCGAAACGGCAAAGGTCAGTGCGAAACGGTCGGCCCAGCTATTGGGGTTGAGGGCGGCCACGGCGCCGAGCGGGATGGCGATGAGGATGGTGACCAGCAGCGATGACAGCGCCAGGGCGATGGTGACAGGCGCCCGTTCCAGCACCAATTGGCCGACCGCCTTGTTCCAGTAGTAGCTCTCGCCGAAATCGCCCTGCGCGACACCACCGAGCCAGTCGAAGTAGCGCACCAGCACCGGGCGATCCAGGCCATAGGCGAGGCGGATGCGCTCGACCACTTCGGGCGTCGCGTCTTCGCCGGCGATGGCCGAGGCCGGGTCGGTGGCGAAATTGAGCAGCATGAAGGTGGCGAAGGACACCACGAGGGCTACGGCCAGAGCCAGGGCCCCGCGCTGGAGAATATATCTGAGCATGGCTGCGATCCGATCTGTGACCGGCGCGATAACGGCCGCGCCGGTCTTTGAGGCGTTTGCCGATTACTTCCAGCTTGCCTCATAAAGCCGTGGCAGGCCATCGGCGCTGAGCGGGAATTCCAGATCCGGGCTGACCAGGTAATTGACCGAATAGGTCACCAGCGGCACCCAATAGGCCTGGTCGGCGATGATGTTGAGCGCTTCGGTATAGATGGCGAGGCGCTCGTCCTGATCACTGGTCTCCTCGGCGGCCTGGATCAGCCGCGACACTTCCGCGTCGCCCGACAGGTTGCGGTCGGTTGTTTCGTTGAAGTGGATCGAGGCAATGGCCGCCGTGTCGGCGGTGCCGCCCGAGCCCCAGGTGCCGATATAGGCCGGAATGTCCTGGCTGGCGCGGGCCTGGTTGAGCGATTCAAGCTGCACATAGCGCAGGTTGACATTGATGCCGGCCAGGCCAAGGTCGGCCGCCACCGCTTCGGCCATGGGCCGCTCGCGATAGGCCCAGAGATCGAGCGGAAACCCGTCAGGATACCCCGCCTCGGCGAACAACTCCTTGGCCCGCTCGGGATTGTATTCATAATTGGCGATATCGGTGACGCAGCCGAACTGTGCCGGGTGGCATGGCGTATGGATCGCCTGGGCCGATCCGCCAACCAGGTATTGGGCGATATCGGCCTTGTTGACGGCGTGGTTCATGGCCCGCCGCACCAGCGGATTGGTCAGCGGACCATCCGGATCGGTATAGCCCGCCGCATCGAGAACGATGAAGGAGACGCGCAGGTCCGGGCCGGACAGATGCTCGGCGGCCGGCGTTGCGCCCATGCTTTGGGCCACGTCCAGTGGCACATTGTACATCCAGTCCACGCTTCCGCTCATCACCTCGGCCTGCTGGGTGCCGATATCGGGAATGGTGCGGATGACGATGGTCTTGATCGCCGGGTCGCCCTTGGGGCTGTCGGCATAGTATTCATCAAAGCGCTCCAGGACCAGGTCCTGGCCCGGCTCGAACGAGGCGACGCGATAGGGTCCCAGGCCGACAGGCTCCAGCGCAGCAGCATTGCGCACGACCTCGCCATTGATGTGATAGGTGTTTTCCGGCCGGATGCGCACGCGGCTGGCCAGGTCGCGAATGGCCAGCGGATAGTCGTTCTTGAGGTTGAAGCGCACCGTCCGTTCATCGACCACATCGACGCTTTCGAGCCAGCTTTCATGGGTGGCGCCGGCATTGGATTCGCTGGCCGGGTCGATCATCCAGTTATAGGTATAGGCCACGTCGGCCGCCGTCAGTTCCTTGCCATTGTGGAACTTCACACCGTCACGCAGCGTCACCTCGATGGTGAGTTCGTCCAGATATTCATAACCGCTGGCCAGGGCCGGCAGGAATTCATTGGTCTCCGGATCGACGCTGAACAGCGTGTCGTCGATAAGATCCGAGATGATGATATATTCGCGCTTGGTCGTGTAATTGTAGTCGAGCTCAAGAATTTCCTCGGTGAAGGCGACCCGCATCGTGTCGTCGGCCTTGCCCGCGAGTGCGTGGGTCATCGGCGCGACACTGAGCAGGGCCGCAAGCGCAAGGGCGCGCAGTGGATAGGTCTTCGTCATCTTTTTCCTCCCTTTGTTGAGCGGAGGGTGGCAGAGATGCTTAGCTTCCAAAAGCGCAATTGATCTAACGATAGTTGCAAAAATTCGAACTGACACACGCAGTCTTGGGCCTCGAAAGCACACAATTGCTCCAACTCGTCCGGACGCCGCCCCCATTCTGGTCCAATATGGCCTTCTCTGGCGGCCCGGCTAGGTGCTAATGCGTCTGGTCAAGTGGAGTCGACCAAGGCAGACCTCCCAAGCAGATACCATCTCGTTGATCCGAGTTTTGCAGGGATCACCTGCAGCGGGTTTGTCGCTAGAGACTGGAGCCTAGATGAACGGGGAGAAACGTAGCGAGATACGGTCCGGCAGTCGGGTTCTGTCGGTGCTGCAGGCCATGAATCGGGAGCCATACTCCACGGTTCAGTCGCTCCATGTGGCGACTGGCCTGCCAAAGCCGACCCTGGTGCGCATCCTTAAGACGCTGCAGGCGGACGGCTTTGTCCGGAACGATCGCCGTCAGGCCGGATATCAGATTACCTCACTAGTCACGTCACTGAGCAATGGCTTCCATGGCGATCCTCTCGTGGTTGAAGCCGGGCGGGCCTGGGCAATTGGACTGAGTGCACAGTTCAAATGGCCGGTTGCCATTGCCGTTTTCGACGGCGCCAGCGCCATGGTGATCCGCTATTCCACCGTTTTCGATAGCCCGGTTTCGCCCTTTCATATGACAATCAACATGCGCCTCAGCCTTTTTACGAGGGCGCTGGGACGGGCCTATCTGGCGGCGCGCGACGACGAATTCATTGCCACTTTGCTTGAGAAAATGGTGGACGACAACGAGCTCGAAAGCGCGGAGGCGCGGGCGCCCGACGCAGTGGCGCGGATGGTGCGCACAACTCGCGAGCGCGGATATGCTATGCGGGATCCCAATGTAGAGCCGCGCACATCCGACACGGTTGCGGTTCCGATCTTCTCCCGCGGCACGGTACAGGCAAGCCTCAGCATCACCTACTTCCGGAGCGCCATTAACTCCTTCGGCTCGCACAAGAATTTTGTAGAAGCGCTCAAGGAAGCCGCAACAGCCATCGGCGCGGAAGTGGATCGCTTGCAGACCATCCGGGATCGCAGCATCGGTACTGTCTAGCCCAGATTGTTATTTCGCCTGACGGAACTGGCGGATGTGCGCGTTGTCCCCCCGATGGTTTGCCTCGAAGTTTCCGGCTTTCACCGGATAATATGGGGAGGGAAAAACCCACATGAAATGCACTTACGCTGGGTCGGCGACATGACCATCGACTCCGAGAAATTGGCTGCTCTTGTCTTCCTGGTATTTGGGGCGGCATCCATAATCATGGGGGCCAGCTATGGTTTTGGGACGCCGAGGGAATTCGGCGTTGGAGCCATGCCGGTGCTCGTGGGTACGGCGTTGTGTGTTTTGGGTGCTGTTCAGCTCATCCGCGCGCTCAGAGTCTCTGGAACTTTGCCGAGCGCTTTTCGTCGCTCGGAACTGCGTCCGCTCTTGTTGGTCCTCGCAGCGGTCTTTGCCTTCGCATCGCTCATAATCCCGCTGGGCTTGATCCCAGCCTTGACGGCGCTAATCGGCATTTCCTGGTTCGCCGAAACGGGAGGGAAACGGTTTGAGGTCTTTGGCGCTCTGGTCGTCGTGATCCTCGTGATGATCGCGATCTTCAATTTTGGCCTGGGTCTCCCGATCCGTCTGTTTGCTTGGGGGAACTGAGACCATGGATATGTTTTCGCTGCTTGCCATGGGAATGCAGGTCGCTCTGAATCCGGTCAATCTGCTCTACTGCCTCCTTGGCGTGACGCTCGGAACGGCAATCGGCGTGCTGCCGGGAGTTGGCCCGATCATCACCATAGCGCTGCTGTTACCCCTGACTTTCGGATTGCCTCCGGAAGCCTCGATCATCATGCTGGCGGGCATCTACTATGGGGCAGCCTATGGCGGGTCTACGACCTCCATATTGGTGAACCTGCCGGGGGAGGCTTCATCGGCGGTAACCTGTATTGACGGTCACCAGATGGCCAAACAAGGCAGGGCAGGATCGGCACTCGCCATTGCCGCCATTGGCTCGTTCTTCGCCGGGACTGTCGGCACGCTGATCATTGCCTTGGCCGGGCCGCCTCTGGCTTCGATTGCCATGCGTTTCGGGGCGGCCGAATATGCTGCACTCGTATTTGCTGCCCTGCTGATGGTGGCGGCTATGACACGGGGTGGCGTGATCAAGGGCATTGGCGTTGCCCTGCTTGGGGTCGTTTTCGGGTTGACCGGTTCCGACGTGTTGACAGGCGAATATCGATTCACCTTCGGCGTCCGTGAGTTGCGCGACGGGATCGACTTTGCCGTTCTGGCCGTCGGTCTATTTGCCATCGCGGAGATCATCGGCAATATCTCGGGCAGCTCGCAGGACGATGTGAAGACAAGCAAGATCGGCAGTATTTGGCCCACCGGAGACGACTTCCGCCGCGCCTGGCCGGCCATTTTGCGCGGCACGGGCGTCGGTTCACTGCTCGGCGTCCTGCCGGGCGCCGGCATGGCGATGAGCTCATTCACCGCCTACATGATCGAAAAAGGTGTTGCCAAAGAGCCGGCGCGTTTCGGGTCCGGCGCCGTTGAAGGCGTGGCTGCCCCGGAGTCGGCCAACAACGCGTCATCGCAGACGGGCTTCATTCCGACGCTTTTGCTGGGGATCCCCGGTAGTCCTGTCATGGCGTTGATGCTCGGGGCCTTCATGATCCATGGTGTTTCGCCTGGCCCGCGAATGATGATAGAGCACGCCCCGCTCTTCTGGGGTCTGATCGCGTCGATGTGGATCGGCAACTTGTTCCTGGTCATCCTCAATTTGCCGCTGATCGGACTATGGGTGCGCTTGCTCAAGGTTCCCTATCATTGGCTCTACGTCTTCGTTCTCGCCTTTGCTTGCGTTGGCGTCTTCACCATGGGGTCGTCGTCCTTCCAGCTCTACGCTCTCGTGTTCTTTGGAGTGCTTGGATATGTGCTCAAGGCTGCCGGGCTGAGCCCCGCCTTGTTCATTCTCGGATTTATCCTCGGACCGATGTTCGAGGAGAACTTCCGGCGCGCCATGTCGATATCGCGAGGCAATCTCATGACCTTCGTGGAGCGCCCGATCAGTTTGACCTTCGTGTTGCTGGGCCTTGGAGTTGTGGCGCTGACCGCCACAAGCTTTGTCCGGCGTGGCCGGTTGGAGGCATCAGACGACTGAAGCCGCTTGTGGCATTCACTGACGGATAAAGGCAGGGCGTTGGCCCTGCCTTTTATTTTGCCTGCGGCGTGGCAAGGCCGGCGCGACGATGGGGTCTTGTGAAGAGGCGATTGCGGCGTGCCCCCTCATGATCATTGCCAGGTACAGAGCGGCCAGTGTCGAACGCTGGTCTCTGGTCTCTGGTCTCTGGTCTC
>CBFGTF010000002.1:0-89925 GCA_965651655.1 uncultured Devosia sp. | reverse complement strand
CTCCCCTTGAGGGAGAGGGTGGATCGCGCGCAGCGCGAGACGGGTGAGGGGTTTTTTCCACACCCCTGATGCTGCCGTAGCCATCGCGGACCCCTCATCCGCCCTTCGGGCACCTTCTCCCTCAAGGGGAGAAGGGAAGATGGTGTGCGTCATGCCTCAGCTCCCCCGATAGGTCGAATAGGCGAACGGGCTGACCAGCAGCGGCACGTGATAGTGCTTGTCTTCGGAGATGGTGAAGCGGACCGGAACGATATCGAGAAAAGGGGTCGCGATCTCGACGCCGATACGCTCGAAATACTGGCCCACGTGGAAGCGGATTTCATATTCGCCATGCTGGAACTCGTCGCTCAGCAGCGGCTGATCCACGCGCCCATCGGCATTGGTGTAGCTGTCGGACAGGTGGTGGGTATGGTCCCCATGCACATAATGCAGCTCCAGCCGCATGCCCCGCGCCGGCGTGCCATGCATGGTATCCAGCACATGGGTGGTGAGGGCTCCGCCGGCCATGCTTGCTGCTCCGTTCTCGTTCCCCAGAGCCGCACCTTAGCACGCGCTATTGCTCTTGATACTCTCAAATTGGGAGCAGTATGCTGCCGATATGGCAGCAAAGGATCACCGCATGGAACCGCGCCTCCCTCCGGAACGACCCCGGGAGCATGCCTTGTCCGCCAATCTGCTGGCGCGGGTCTTTCATCAGCCTTCCCTGCTCTATTTCAACGCGGTGGCCACCCATCTCTCCATCCGCGAGGCCGCGCGAAGGCTCAATGTCGCCTCGTCCGCCGTCACCAGACAAGTGGCCCAACTGGAAGACGCATTGGGCATTGCCCTGTTCCTGCGCGAAAAGCGCCGCTTGCGCCTGTCCCCGGCAGGAGAAATCCTCTTCCGCCATTCCCGCCGCCTGGTCGCGCCCATGGAGGCGGCAGTATCGGAGATCGAACTGCTGCGCGGGGTCCGCGCCGGCTCGGTGCGCATCGCCGCCGCCGAGAGTGTCGGGTTGTCCTTCCTGCCTCAACTCATCACCGATTTCGGCAGGCGCTATCCCCGCCTGACGCTCGACGTCTCGATCATTCCGTCCTCCGAAGTGGTCGAGCGGCTGGTGGATGAGCGCATCGACATCGGCTTCGGCTTCATCGCCAAGCCGCCGCGCCAGGTCGATATTGCCTTTCGCCGCGACGTTTCCATCGGTGCGGTCATGGCGCCGGAGCACCCCCTGGCCAGGGTGGAGAAACTCACCATGGCGCAATGCCTCGAGCATCCGCTCGCGGTGGGAAAGCCGGAAATCTCGATTCGCGAGGTCATCGAGCCCTTCCTCAAATCCTCGGCCGGCATCACGCCGCCCTTTGTCGAGGTCAACTCAATCCGCCTGCTGGTGGAACTGGCGCTGGGCGGCCATTATGCCTCGATCATGACGCCCATCGGCGCGCAGAACGAAATTGCAGCCGGACGGCTGGTGTTCCGGCCCCTCAATGATGGTGGTTTGCCGACCAACCGTTTCGGCATCATGGTGCGCTCTGGCAGTTCCCTTCACCTGGCGCCGGCCATCTTTTACGAACACGCCAAGGCCTATTTCGAAAGTCTGAGCCTGCCGGGCGCCATCTGAACATCATGTGGGGTTGACATTCATAGCTGCTGGGCTATTGCTTGAATTCATAGCCAACGATGAATATATCGCCATGAACGAAACCTCAGACGTCCTGTTCCGGTCCCTTGCCGACCCGACGCGGCGCGCCATTTTCGAGCAGCTCTGCCGGCAGGGCGAACAGACCGTGGGCACGCTCACAAGCGTAGCCGGCGTCGCCCAGCCGACCGTGTCCAAACATCTGGCCGTGCTCAAGCAGGCCGGGCTGGTGCAGGACCGGCACGCCGGCCGGCAGACCCATTACACCGCCAGGGTCGAGGCCCTGGCCCCCCTTCTCGACTGGACCAGGGAAATGACCGGCTTCTGGGAGGCGCGGCTCGATGCCCTCGAAAATTTGCTCACAAGGATAGACCAATGACCCGCTTCATCCGCACATTCCACCGCTGGACGTCCATCGTCTTCACCCTCACGGTCATCGCCAACTTCGTCGCGATCGGCTTTCTGGGCCAGGCGGATGTGCCAGCCCTGGTCACCTATTCGCCGCTGCTGCCGCTCTTCCTGCTGCTGTTCTCGGGCCTCTTCATGTTCTTCCAGCATTATTTCGGCCGTCGCCGGACCGGGATGACCCATGCCTGAGGGCAAGGCGCAGCGGCCTCCACTCAAGCCAGGTCCGGACGGGATTGTCCGGCTCAGCGGCGGCAATCCGCAGATCGCCAAGGGCTATGGTGACGAGGTGGTACAGCGCTATATCGCCGCCATGCCCGGCTGGCAGAGCGATGTTGGCCGCAAGCTGGACGCCATCATCGAACGGGCCGTGCCCGGCGTGCAGAAGGCCGTGAAGTGGAACACACCCTTCTATGGCCTGGAGCAGGACATATACTTCGTCAGCTATCACTGCATGAGCAAATACGTGAAGGTCGCCTTCCACAATGGGGCGCAACTGGACCCTCTGCCGCCCGGCACCTCAAAGCAGGCCGCCGTGCGCTATCTCGACATCTACGAGGCCGATACGATCGACGAGGAGCAGTTCGCCGATTGGGTGAAGCAGGCCAGCCGGTTGCCCGGCGAAAAACTCTAGAAGGACCATCGCCATGACCTTTTCCAAGAACAGCGCTGCCGACCTGGCGACCGGTGCCACGCCGACCGAACTGATCGACCAGCGCATCGCCGCCCTGCCCGACTGGCGCGGGGCCAAGCTGGCGGAAATCCGCAGGCTTATCCACGAGGCCCTGCCCGACGTGGTCGAGGAGTGGAAATGGGGCAAGCCGGTCTGGTCGCATGGCGGCATCCTTTGCACCGGCGAAGTCTATAAGGCGGCGGTCAAGACCACCTTCCCCAAGGGCGCTGCGCTGGACGATCCCGATCACCTGTTCAATTCGAGCATGGAAGGGAATGTGCGCCGCGCCATCGACTTTTTCGAAGGCGAGGCCATCGATGCAGCCGCCTTCAAGGACCTGATCAAGGCTGCGGCCATGGCCAATGGCGAAGCGGCTGCCAAAAAAGCAAAGAAGTAGGAGTACGCAGCATGTCCACCGCTACCCAGACCCGTTCCGTCATCGTCGAGCGCGAAATTGCCCAGCCCTCCGCCAAGGTATGGAAGGCACTCACCCAGTCCCACCTGATCTCCGAATGGCTGATGAACAATGATTTCAGCCCGGTGGTCGGACACAGGTTCAAGCTGCGCGGCGAATGGGGCGGGGTGCTGGACTGCGAAGTGCTGGCCATCGAGCCCGAGCGCTCCTTGTCCTACTCCTGGGATTTCGACAATGACGATCCCGCATACGGCCTCAAGAGCGTGGTGACCTACACGTTGACACCGACCTCCACCGGCACGCATCTGCGCGTCGAACAGGCCGGTTTCCGCCCCGAGCAGAAACAGGCCTATGGCGGCGCCCATGCCGGATGGAAGCAGTTCCTGGAGAAGCTGGAAACCGTCGTTGGCGCGCAGGAGGCCTGAGCGCAACGCAGTCGGGACAAGCGCCACTCCTGTCTAGCGCAGGGGTGGCGCTTCCGCTTACCATTGGGTCTCCCGCCTGACGTTCCAGAGACCCGATATGAACCGATATCCCCGCGACATGCACGGCCATGGCCAGACCCCGCCCCCGGCCAACTGGCCCGGCGGCGCCCATGTGGCGGTGCAGTTCGTGCTCAACTACGAAGAAGGCGGGGAGAACAATATCCTGCATGGCGACGGCGCCTCGGAGGCCTTCCTGGTCGATGTGCTGGGCGCAGCGCCCTGGCCGGGCCAGCGCCACGCCAATGTCGAGAGCATGTATGAATATGGCGCCCGCGCCGGCTTCTGGCGCCTGCATCGGCTCTTCACGCAGGCCAACCTGCCCGTCACCGTCTATGGCGTTGCCACGGCGCTCATGCGTGCGCCGGCCCAGTTGGCCGCGATGCAGGAGGCCGGCTGGGAAATCGCCAGCCACGGCCTCAAATGGGTGCAGCACAAGGACATGTCGCCTGCCGAGGAAGCCGCGCAGATCACCGAGGCGATCCGGCTGCACACCATCGCCACCGGCTCACGGCCAAAGGGGTGGTATACCGGCCGTTCCAGCCTCAACACGGTCGACCTGGTCGCCGACCATGGCGGGTTTGCCTATATCTCGGATACTTATGACGACGACCTGCCCTATTGGAAGGTCATTGGCGGCAAGCCGCAACTGATCATTCCCTATTCGCTCTCGACCAATGACATGCGCTTCGTCACCGGGCCGGGCTTCGACAATGGCGAGGAATATTTCCAGTTCCTCAAGGACAGTTTTGACTGCCTCTACGCCGAAGGCCAGGCGGGGGCACCAAAGATGATGTCGCTGGGGCTGCATTGCCGACTCGTCGGCCAGCCCGGACGCTATCAGGGGCTGAAAAAGTTCGTCGACTACATCAGGGGCTTCGACAAGGTCTGGATCCCCACCCGCCTCGCCATTGCCGAGCACTGGGCCGCCGAGCATCCCTTCGTTGCGCCCGAGGTCATCCCGAGCCAACTGGGCAGGGATGATTTCGTTGCCCGGTTTGGTTCGATCTTCGAACACTCCCCCTGGATCGCCGAGCGCGCCTGGGAGAGCGAGATGGGACCAGCCAATGACACCGCCATTGGCCTGCATTTTTCGCTGAGGACCCAGTTCCGCATGGCCACCACCGAGGAACGGCTCGCGGTGCTGCGCGCCCACCCTGATCTTGCGGGCAAGCTGGCCGCCGCAAAGCGCCTTACCGCCGATTCCACCTCCGAACAGGCATCAGCCGGGCTCGATGCCCTGACCGATGGCGAACGGGACACGTTCACCCGGCTCAACACGGCCTATGTCGAAAAGTTCGGCTTCCCCTTCATCATCGCCGTGCGCGATCACACCAAGGCGTCGATCCTGGAGAATTTCCAACGGCGCATCGCCAATTCAGCGGAAGAGGAATTTGCAGCGGCCTGCGCCCAGGTGGAGCGGATCGCGCTACTGCGTTTGAAGGCAATCCTGCCGTGAGCGGCCTGTCACGGGTCAAGCCGCTCGGGCACGTGGTCTTCATCCCGGTCGAAACCAAAGACGAGCGCCAATACGGCCAGCCAGGGCAGGTTGTGCTGCACCCAATGGTGCGGTGAAACGCCGATACTCAACAACACTTGACGCATGATCCTTGCACCATAGCGCCAAGTGTTGAAGATTGCGTAACCCTAACCAGATCCTACTTGTAGAAGCCTTCGCGCAGGTTGATGCCGTGTTCGAGATAGGCCTTCATGGCGCACAGCATGCCGGTCCAGCCTTCGCAATTGCCATAGGATGACTTGAGGCCGCCCGGCGTCCGCCGCCACCCGCTTTCCGAAATGGTCACCAGCGTGCGCCCGTCTTCAAGCGCGGTGAAGTCCATGGTGACGGTGGTCTTGTAGCCAATGGCCTGCGGGGTCTCGCCGGTGGTACTCGGCTCGGTCGCTTCACTGGCGTCCCAACGCAGCACGATGCGGCTATCGGGCACCACCTCGACCACCTCCACCGGGAAGGCGCCGGGGAAGTCGTGAAAATCCCAGGTGACGGTCGCGCCGGTTTCGATCCGCCCCTTGGCGCCACCAGTGGTGAAATAGCCCGAAAGCTTCGCCGGATCGGCCACCGCCTCGAACACGTCATGCACCGGCTTGCTGATCCGGCCCGATACTCTGAACTGCACCTGCAGGTCATCTTCCTTTGCGACAACGGCACGCATTGAACACCTCCTTGCCTTGACGTCAGGCACAATATGTTATAAGAATATAACATGTCAAATGACGACGCAGATGATCTGATTTTCAAGGCCCTCGGCCACCGTGTGCGGCGGCGCATCCTCGACCTGCTCAAGACCGAGTCCCGCACCACCGGCATGCTCTGCGACCTGTTTCCCGATATCGACCGCTGCACGGTCATGCAGCATCTGGGCGTGCTCGAAGACGCGGGGCTCGTGGTGGCCGAAAAGCGCGGCCGCGAGCGCTGGAACCATCTCGACGCCCTGCCCGTCCACGCCATCCACGAACGCTGGATCGGTCCTTATGCGGTCTATGCCGCTGCCATGCTGAGCCAACTGAAGCAGCATGTGGAAAGCTGACGGCTTGCCGGAGGGCCCCGCGACCGGCTAAATCCGCAGGAGGAGGCCCCATGTTCACCCTCATCATCGGCAACAAGAACTACTCATCCTGGTCCCTGCGGCCCTGGCTGGCACTGCGCATGCTGGACATCGATTTTGTCGAGCAACTCGAGCCCTTCATCGACCATGGCAGCCACGACAAATTCCGGGCCTTTTCGCCCACCGGACGCGTGCCGCTGCTGATCGACGGTGATGTGGAGGTCTGGGACTCGCTGGCCATTGTCGAATATGTCGCCGAAGGCCGTCCCGAGCTCTGGCCAACCGACAGGGCCGCCCGTGCCTATGCCCGCGCCGTCTCAGCGGAAATGCATTCCGGTTTCTCGGCCCTGCGCAACATCTGCACCATGAATTGCGGCCTTCGCATCAAGCTGCATGAACGCACGCCGGCACTGGAGGCCGACCTTGCCCGGATCGATGAAATCTGGACCACGGGCCTGAAGCGGTTCGGCGGACCCTTCATAGCGGGTAAGAGCTTCACCATTGCCGACGCCTTTTTCGCGCCAGTGGCGCTGCGCCTGCAAACCTATGGCATAGTCCTCAGCGCCGAAGCCGACGCCTATGGCCAGCGCCTGCGCGCACTGCCGCCCATGGTGGAATGGTATGAGGCCGGGATCGCGGAGACCTGGCGCGAGCCCGATCATGAAGCGGAGGCGCGGGCCGCAGGCACCATCCTCAGCGATGTCCGCGCCACGGCCTGACCACCGGCCGCTCTAGCCAAAGGGCACGGCCTGCCGCTATTGAATGGATTGCAGCCGAGCGCGCTGTCACCCGGCATTGGCTTGCCGGGCTGATCCACCAGACCGACAAGAGCCTATGGCACCCACTTACGCTTCCCCCGCTGCCGGACTGCCCTCGCAAATGGCCCTCCATACGGGCCGCGCCGTGTTCACCGAGGCCTATGCCCTGATCCCGCATGGTGTCATGCGGGACATAGTCACCTCCTATCTGCCCCATTGGCGGGACAGCCGGGCATGGATCATCGCCCGCCCCCTGAGCGGCTTTGCCGAGACCTTCTCGCAATATATCGTCGAGGTCTTTCCAGGCGGCGGCAGCGAGCGACCAGAAGAAAACCCGCAGGCCGAGGGCGTGCTGTTCGTGGTCTCGGGCCAGATGACCCTGACGCTCGACGGCAAGGCCCATCTCCTCAAGGAAGGGGGTTATGCCTTTATTCCGCCGGGCTGTGCCTGGAGCCTGGTAAACAAGTCGACCGAACCGGTGCGTTTCCACTGGGTGCGCAAACGCTATGAAGCGGTCGAGGGCATCGACACCCCCTCGCCTTTCGTCGCCAACGAGCAGGACGAGCCCATCATCTGGATGCCGGGCACCAACAACACCTGGGGCACCACCCGCTTTGTCGACCCGGCCGATATCCGCCACGACATGCATGTCAATATCGTTACCCTCGAACCAGGCGCCGTCATCCCCTTCGAGGAAACCCATGTCATGGAGCATGGGCTCTACGTGCTGGAGGGCAAGGCGGTCTATCGGCTCAATCGCGACTGGGTGGAGGTGGAGGCCGGCGACTTCATGTGGCTGCGCGCCTTCTGTCCCCAGGCCTGCTATGCCGGCCCGGAGCGCTTCCGCTACCTGCTCTACAAGGACGTCAACCGCCACGCCAAATTGCCGTTCTGAGCCATGACCGATGCCCGTACCATCATCACTGAGCCCCTGACAGCCGAGGCCTTCGCCCCGTTCGGACAGGTGATCGAGCGGACAGGCGCGCACCATTATCCCATCAATGCCGGCATGACCGAGCGCTATCACGATCTGGCGCGGGTCGAACTGGGCGGTGTGCACCCGCGACCACTCATCTCCATTTTCCATGGCCGACCCTATGTGCTGCCGCTGGCCCTGAAGCTGGTGGAGCGCCATCCGCTGGGCAGCCAGGCCTTCTATCCGCTTTCGGACGCCCCATGGCTGGTCATCGTGGCCGAGGACGAGGGCGGCATGCCAGTGCGCCTGCGCGCCTTCCGCCCTGCCCCGGGCCAGGGCGTCAACATCGCCATGAACACCTGGCACGGCGTGCTGACACCCCTGGAGCGCGACAGCGACTATCTGGTCGTCGATCGCGGTGGCGAGGGCAGTAATCTCGAAGAACATCATTTCGAGACTCCCTGGCTGATCGAGGCACAGGCACACCGCACGTAACCTTAAGATCGCCGCTGTCTCGCAACCAAAACGCAGCTGGAGTAGTCTTGTCTCGAAAGGGATGGAGGCGAACATGCATAAGCGTACACTCATGGGCGCCATGGCGGCGCTGCTGGTGGTGCTGGCGACGCCAGCCTGGGCGGACGGCATCACCCTCAATGGCAGTGTGACCTATCGCGAGCGCATGGCCCTCCCCCCCGACGCCTGGTTGCGTGTCACGCTGGTCGAACTGGAAAATGCGACTCCCGTCATCGGGGCCAGCGCCAGCATTCCCGCCCGGGGACAGGTACCATTGTCCTACTCGCTCACCATCCGAAGCACTCTCCAAGAGAGCACCGCCTATGGCCTCGTGGCCGAAATCACCCGCGGCGGCGCCGTGCTCTTCTACAATCCCGTGCCCGTGCCAGTGACGCCAGAGACCGGTCAGGCGCCAACCATCGTCGTCAACTTCGCACCCCGGCCGCCCGCCCCGCCCGAACCTCCGCAATTGCAGGCCGATCTTGTCGACATCGTCTGGACGGTCACCAGCATTGGTGGCCGCCCGGTCAGTGGCGACCGTCCGCTGACCCTGTCCATTGCCCCCGACCATCGCGCCGGTGGCTTTGGCGGCTGCAACAACTACTTCACCGAGGCCAGTATCGAGAGCAGCACCATCACCTTTGGTCCGGCCGCGTCCACGCGGATGGGCTGCGACGCCGCCGTCATGGGACAGGAAGCCGCCTATTTCACTGCGCTTGCCGCCGTGGCATCCTATGAACGCGATGAGCATGGACTGCGCCTTCTCGACGCTGCGGGCGTCCCGCTCATCGGGCTGGTTGGCACAACGGAGTAGCCTGGCTTGGATATTGCCGCACTGATTTCACGCCTACTCGATGTGATCGAGCGGGACATCGCTCCCGTGACCGCCAAGGGGGTGCAGCGCGGCAACAAGCTGTTCGGGGCTGCCATCTTGCGCAAGGCCGACCTGTCGGTCGTGGTTGCCGAGACCAATAACGAGATCGAAAATCCGCTCTGGCATGGCGAAATGCATGCCATTAAACGCTTCTTCGAATTACCCGAGGACCAGCGGCCCGCCACCGGGGACTGCCTGTTCCTGGCCACGCACGAGCCCTGTTCGCTCTGCCTGTCCGGCATCACCTGGTCGGGCTTCGACAATTTCTACTATCTGTTCAGCCACCAGGACAGCCGCGACAGCTTCGCCATCCCCTATGACATCCAGATTCTCAAGGCGGTCTATGCCGTGCCCGAGCCAGAAACGGGCGCAGTTTCACCCGAGCGCGACCTCTACAACCGGCGCAATGAATTCTGGGTCAGCCACGGCATCCAGGACATGATCGCCGGGCTGGATCGGAGCAGCCGCGAGGCCCTGCTGGCGCGCTTCGATGATCTCAACGCGCTCTATGGCGAGCTTTCGGAGCGTTACCAGAAGGGCAAGGGCGCCAAGGGCATCCCGCTGGCCTAGGCTGTATCGACATTCACCTGGTGCAGGTCTGCAAATGCCAGTTTTCGCCTCCGCCTGAGCTGAATGTCGACACAGCCTAGCGGCTTTCAGACAGGCTGGCCGGCGCCATTTCGCTGCGAGGCACCTCGGCAAACGAGGCTGCGAAGGTCAGAAAACTGATCGACAGCGCGAACAGCGCGGTAAGCAATAACTGGGACATGATCTGAAGGACCCTCATCTTGACGCTGGCTGGTGCCGGAACCCTCTCCCGCCCGCCTTGCCCTCCTTCTATCCATTCCCGTTTGAACTCCCGCCAAATGACCCATTAACCTGGCGTTCATAAATGCCCCCTCGCGCATACCAGCCATGTGGCGCGAACTTTTTGGCCGCCTCCGCGTTGCAGCCTGTGACCACCAATGCAACCAAAGGGGCAGCCATGTCCGAACCGACAGCACATTCCGGCGGCGCGGTACCGCTGCTCGCCGTTTTCACCGATTTCGACGGCACCCTCGTCGAGATCGCCGACACACCGGACGCTGTTGAGGTGCCCGCCGACCTGGCCGGCCAGCTCGAAAATGCCATACGCGATTTCGATCATGCCTTTGCGGTCATCACCGGTCGCGAAATTGCCGATATCGACCGGTTTCTTTCCCCGCTGCACCTAGCAGTCGCCGGGGCGCATGGCGCGCAGCGCCGCCGTGCCGATGGGACCATGCTGGTGCTCGACGAGGCCATCAGCCAGGCAGCCGACGCCATTGCCGCTGCCATGGCGCCCTTGCTGACCGACTATCCGGACCTGATCCTCGAACCCAAGGATGGCGCCGTGGCCCTGCATTTCCGCCAGGCGCCGGAGCTTGAGCAAGAATGCCTCCTCGCCATGCAGGCCGCCATCTCCGACCAACCCGATTTCACCCTGGTGCCCGGCAAGATGGTCATCGAGGCCCGTCCCTCCGGCTTCGACAAGGGCAGTGCCCTGCGCGCCTTCATGCAGGAAGAACCCTTTGCCGGCCGCACACCGATCTTCATCGGCGACGATACCACCGACGAAGATGCCTTCCGCGTCGCCCAGGAACTGGGTGGCATCGGCATCAAGCTCGGCGCGGGTCAGACCATTGCCCGCATGCGGATCGCCGACGTCGCGTCGGTCCATGCCCTGCTGCAGGGTCTGGCGACCATGTCAGCCCGGCCGCAGGCCGTCGATGACTTCGCGGACGAAGAGCCAATCCTGGCGGATACCACCGCCCATTGAGACCCATCCGGGCCGGCCAGCCGGCCCGTTCATGTTCAACCAGCCACGGGGGCATCAGCCACATGAGCCGCATCATCATTGTATCGAACCGCACGCCCGGCAAGGGTCCCGCCGCCGGCGGACTGGCTGTCGCGCTGCGCAAGGTACTGAGTGAACGCGAGGGCTTCTGGTTCGGCTGGTCGGGAAAGCTGACGGACCAGCCCGCCAAGGAAGCGCGCTTTGAGGATATCGATGGGCTGCAGGTCGCTCAGATCGACCTCACCCGCGACGACCATCACGCCTATTATGCCGGCTTTTCCAATTCCATCCTCTGGCCCAGCTTCCACCTGCGGCTCGACCTCGCCACCATCGAGAGCCATTGGTACGAGGGCTATCGCCGGGTGAACCAGCAATTCGCCAGGGCGCTGCTGCCGCTGCTCAAGCCGGATGACGTGGTGTGGGTGCATGACTATCACCTGATCCCGCTGGCCTCCGAACTACGCCAGCTCGGGGCCCGCAACCGCATCGGCTTCTATCTCCACATTCCCTTCCCCACCGCGGACGCGCTCTACGCCATCCCGCACCATGAGGAACTGATGCGCGACCTCTCGCGCTATGACCTTGTCGGCATGCAGGCCAAGCGTGACGTCACGGCCTTCACCGAATTCGCCGAGCATCAGGCACCATCCACCTTTGGCGGCCACAAGGTTGAGGCCATCGATTTCAGCCGCACCGAGGTCGAGGCCTTTCCCATCGGCTCGGATCCCGATGCCTTTGCGCGAATGTCGGTCAGCCCGGCGGGCACCAAGATGGTGCACCGCATGAAGCGCGCCATGGGCGATCAGCGCCTGATCCTGGGCGTCGACCGGCTCGATTATTCCAAGGGCTTGCCGCAGCGCGTCGAGGCCTATGAGAAGCTGTTGGCCAACAATGCGCGACTGCGCCGCTCGGTACATCTGTTGCAGGTGGCGCCACCGTCGCGCGACAGCATCAAGGAATATCAGGAAACCAGCGACACGCTCGATGCGATGTGCGGCCGGGTGATGGGTCATTTCGCCGAGCCGGATTGGCAGCCGCTGACCTATGTCAAGCGCGCCTATGGCCAGCCCAGTCTTGCCGGCCTCTATCGCCTCGCCCGGGTCGGCCTGGTGACGCCGCTGCGTGACGGCATGAACCTGGTGGCGCACGAATATGTCGGCTCGCAGAACCCGGAAGACCCTGGCGTCCTGGTGTTGTCCCGCTTTGCGGGGGCCGCCGAGATTTTCCCCGAGGCGCTCCTCGTCAATCCGTTCGATACCGACGAGACCGCCGAAGCCCTGCGCATGGCGCTCGATATGGACCTCGACGAACGCAAGCAGCGCTGGCAGGCGCTGATGGCCGCCGCCCGCAGGCACAATGTCGATGACTGGGCGATCAGCTTCCTCGACCGGCTGGCACCGGACGCTGTAGAAAAATCCAGCGCCACCCGCGATATTCTCTACCTGGCCTCGGTTGCCTGAGACGTCACCCAGGGGCTCCCGGCCGCCCCCAGCAGAGTGACCAGCATGCGGTTGGTGGGCGTGGCGATGCCGTGCTTTTCGCCCAGCCTGACAATCACCCCGTTGCGGGCATCAATTTCCATCGGATTGCCCGCCAGCCGGTCGGCATGAATGGAGCCACCGACCGCGCCTTCCCGCATGCCGCGCATATTGGCCACCGTGTTTTCAATCACGCTGTCGGGGATGACGGCTCCCTCGGCGCGCCCGACAGCAGCGCATTCCTCCGCCAGCCCCCGGACAATGGCTTCCATCTCTGCGCTCCACACCGGCCCTGTTGCCCGCAATGTCAGCGCCGGCACAATGGCGGCGCAATTGCCGCACAGCTTGACCCATGCCTGGGACAGGAAATCCGCGTCCGCCTTGGCCTCGATTGCCGTATTCCCGAACAGGGCGGCGAAGTCCTCGCCATTTCGGCCTGCGGGCACGGCGATGATGCCATCGCGGCTCTGCACGATCCGCCCCGGCGCAGTGCGTGCGGCCGGCAGGTTGATCATTACCGGCACCAGCCGCTCAGCCGGCACCAGGTGATTGAACAGCCGCACGTGCTCGACCCCGTTCTGGATGATCGCAACCCGGGTCTGTGGGCCGCACAGCCGCTCCAGCCAGGGCCCGGTTGAATCGGCGCTATAGGTCTTGGTGGCGATCATCACCCAGTCAACCGGCCCGGCCTGCACTGGATCGGTGAACACCATCGGGGTGGCCTTCAACGTGCCCTGAGGCGTCTCGACCACAAGATCGGTCAGGGGCGAACGGGCGCAGAGGGAAATGGTGAAACGCGGGTCCTGCGCCAGCCAGGCGGCAAGCGTGCCCCCGATGGCGCCCGGCCCGACAATGGCAATGCTGGTCACGTCAGAACCTCCAAAACAAATGGGCGACCCGAGGGCCGCCCATTTCCATAGACCATTTTGCTGATTCAGGCGCCTGCACGACGCGCACGACCGGCTTCGCGCTGACCCTTGCTCCACCGCGGCTTGCCGCTCTTGGCGCCAGCCGGCTTGTTACCCATCGGTTTGCCGGTCTCGGGGTCGCGGCGCACATGCTTGACCTGGCCGCTCTTGCGGTTTTCGCCATCGGCAATGGCAGCGCCCTTGCCACCCAATTCCTTGGCGAATTCGGCGAAGGGACGGCGCGGCCCGGCGGGACGACGCACGGCCTCTGCCTTGGGATTGCGCGCGCCGCGCGGACCGGGACGGCCGGCAGTGTTGCGGGGCTGGCGGGGTGCAGCGGCTTCCTCGACCATGTTGAGATCGCCCGATATCGGGAGGGTCCGGCGGATCAGCCGCTCCACGTCGCGCAACTTGCTGCGCTCGGTGCCATCGCAAAGGGTAATGGCAATGCCCGAAGCGCCATTGCGCCCGGTGCGGCCGATGCGGTGCACATAGTTTTCCGGATCATCCGGCAGGTCATAGTTCACCACATGGGTGATGCCCTGCACGTCAATGCCGCGCGCCGCAATATCGGTAGCCACCAGGATGCGCACATTGCCCGAGGCAAAACCCTTGAGTGCCGCCTGACGGGCATTCTGGCTCTTGTTGCCATGGATGGCGGCGGCCTCATGGCCGTCGATCTCCAGGTTCTTGGCAACCCGGTCGGCGCCATGCTTGGTGCGGGCAAACACGATGACGCGCTCCATGCCTTCCTTCTCATCGGCGAGCAGATCATTGAGCACGCCGCGCTTGGCCTTGGAGCCGGAAAGGATCACCCGCTGGTCGATCTTCACCACGGTAGAGCCCTGCGGCGCGGCCTCGACCTTGATCGGGTCCTTGAGCAGCGTCTTGGCCAGGTCTTCGACCTCTGCGGCCATGGTGGCCGAGAACAACATGGTCTGGCGACGCAGGCCGATAGCCTTGGCAATGGCGCGCACCGGGGCGATGAAGCCCATGTCGAGCATGCGGTCAGCCTCGTCCAGCACCAGCCAGCGCGTTTCATTGAGGCGGATCTTGTTGTCGTCCAGCAGGTCCTTGAGACGGCCCGGCGTGGCCACGACCACGTCGACACCCTTGGCAATCTTCTGCACCTGGTGGTAGCGCGACACACCGCCCAGCACGAGCACGGTATCGAGCTTCATCTTGCCGCCGGCGAACTTGCGGATGTTCTCGTCGATCTGGACAGCCAGTTCACGTGTCGGCGCAAGGACCAGTGCGCGCGTCGTCATCGGCCGGGGACGGCCGGTCAGTTCCAGCAGGCCGGCCAGGATCGGCAGGCCGAAGGCCGCAGTCTTGCCAGAGCCGGTCTGGGCAATACCCATCATGTCCCGGCCTTCGAGGAGCTTGGGGATGGCCTGGGACTGGATCTTGGTGGGCTCGGTGAAGCCGCCGGCAGTCAGGCTGTCGGTGATGAGGGTCGGCAGGCCGAGCGAAATGAAATCGGTCAAACGTTTGTCTTTCCTGTTGCGCGAAACCGCGCATGCGCCACGCCGCAAGGCGGCTGGCGCGTCTTGATATGTGCAATCGGGCGAAACGGGATGTATCGCGCGGGTGCTGGCTCAAACCCGGACCGCTTTCAGGTCTCCGGGTCGACTTCGCCGCTCACCGCATGAGTAAGAAGGGAAGTCCATCGACGGTCATTCTGCCGCGACGTGGCCTCCATATGGGGGAGATGACGAAAAATAGCAAGCGCGGTGGGCGCATGGGGGATGTGCGGGCGGGTTTCCCGGTGCCATCGCCTCCCTCCCCCTTGAAGGGAGGGACCGAGGGTGGGGGTTCAGGCTTGTTCGCGAACACCCAGCAGGCGGAAGGGCCGGAACCCTCACCCCAACCCCTCCCCTCAAGGGGCTCGGTTTGGCGCTAGATCCCGCCATACCAGTCATAGCCGTTGTCGGGCCAATAGCCGCCCCTGCCCTGTCCGAAGGGCGAGAGATCATCGACCAGTTCGATCGTGTGGAGATATTTGGGCTGCTTGTAGCCCAGCGCCCGCTCGATCCGCAAACGGATGGGCGCGCCATTGCTGACCGGTAGCACCGCATCATTGAGACCATAGGAGAGGATGGTCTGGGGGTGATAGGCGTCGATCAGGTCCGAGCTTTCATAATAGAGAATGTCGCCAGTCAATCCGCGCTGGATATTGTCGAAGCAGTGATAGACGCAGTAGCGCGCGCCGGGCTTCACCCCCGCCTGGTCCAGCACCGGTCCCAGAGCCGTACCCGTCCACTTGGCAATGCAACTCCAGCCCTCCACGCAGTCGTGCCGCGTGATCTGCGAACGCGCCGGCATGTTGCGCAATTCATCAAGCGAAAAGCTTACCTCGCGCTCCACCATGCCTTTGATCGTAAGCCGGTAGGGTTCGAAATTCTGCATGCGCAGGAAGGTGTATTCCGCCGTTGTCGGCTCCGTGGAGCCATTGGGCTTCATGCCCTGGCGGATTTCGCTGGCTGCATATTCTCGGGCCAGTACCTGGTCCCCGATCAGCGCCCGTTGCGCCGAATAGGTCAGCACATTGGCCTGTTCCATCACCTGCCGCACCGGATTGCCGCGTTGCCCGAGAAAATCGAACTGGTTGCAGCCCGAAAGAGCGAGCGAGGACCCGAGGGCCGCCGATCCGGCCAGGAATTTGCGGCGATTGACGATCAGCCGGCTCATGGCTTGTCTCCCTTCTGCATGGGCGTGCCCGGGCTGGTGCGATACCAGCCGGTGATCATGGAGCGCAGTTCGTTGAGCGGCCCGGCCAGCAGCACCATGATGATATGGACGATGAAGAACAGCACCAGCAGCACCATGACCCCGAAATGAATGGTGCGCGCCGTCTGCCGCCCGCCGAAAATGTCGAGCAGCCAGGGCCAGGCCGCATCCATGCCCGGGCTCATGGTCAGCCCGGTGAGAATGATGAGCGGGAACAGGATGAAGAAGATCGTGAAATAGCTCAGCTTCTGCAGGGGCGTATAACTGCGCCCGTGATGGAGACGGAACCGCGCGTGATCGAGCGCATCGCGCGGCAGGCCCGCGATATCTGCGCCCTTTGGGACAATATCCCGTCGCAGATGCCCGTTGATGAAACTGGCGAGGAACCACACAAACAGCGCCCCGACAAAGATCCAGCCGAAGAAGAAATGCACCACCCGCCCGGTGGCGAGGTCGCGGAACGACGGGATGGTGACCGCGCCCGGAAATCCGACGAACTGTGGCCGCTCGGCCGAGCCGCTCATGCCCAGCACGCCGGTCGTATCGAAGGTCTGCCCAAACACCGTTGTCTGCCCACGCGGGCCCTCGGGCGTATTGACTGCCCCGATCTTGAGGACCGCATTGTCGAACTCGAAGCCGGACTGTTGTCCGATATAGAGATTGGGATGGGCATTGAAGATCTGCAGGCCCGACAGCAGCAGGAAGAACAGGCAGATCGCCCAGGTCCAATGGGTGAGACGCGTCCAGATCGATTGGCGGTAGACCAGCGGTCCCTTGGTGGACGGCAAGCCGGTTTGTTCGGTCATTATTTCCCCCGCATGCAGTTGATTTGGACCATCTGCCTTCAGCAACGGTATCGCATTGGGCAGATGGTCGCTATCACGACGATGTTATTGTGCGGGCGCCATGGCATCACCACCCATCATGGCATCGCCACCCATTGCATCCTGGCCATTGTGGACGGTATGGCAGGCCTCTTCTGCCACCATAGCCACGGCCGGAAAGCTGATGGCCTTGGCCTCGTCCACGCATTGCGCCAGCTCATCATCGCTCATCATCGGCGCCATGGCATCGCCTGCCATCGCGTCACTGCTCATGGCATCCTGAGCGTTGGCGCCGGCCACCGCCATGAGGACAAGCGCCAGTGCGGCCGGAAGAGTGAAGGTCTTGGAAAACATGTCTAGGCTCCCTTGATCGACCGCGGCCCCTGCCCCGGTTCGTGCCAAGCCATTCGCCGCCCCGGTCAATGCCGTTACGCTGCTCACGCAGCCGTGTTCGACACTCGCTTTTTGTTCGCGGCGGTGTAACCTTCCGCCGCGCGTGAGAGAATGGAGAAGCAATGCAGGCGGATGCGACAGAGAAGCGACTGCGCGAGTTGATGCTCGCTGCGCTCGATGGCGATGCAGCCGCCTATCGAACGCTTTTGGCCGACCTGACGCGCTATCTGCGCCCCTGGTTCGCCCGGCGCCTCAGCCCGGCCCACTCATCGCACGCGGAGGATCTCGTGCAGGAAACCTTGCTCGCCTTGCACACCAGACGCATGACCTATGACCGTTCGCGCCCGTTTACGTCCTGGCTGCATGCCGTGGCGCACCACAAATTCGTCGATCATGTCCGGCGTCACGCCATCCGACCCACAGTACATCTTGACGATGATGCGCCCATCTTTGCCAGCGATGACAGCGCCAATGCCGCCGACCGGCACGACGTCGCCGTGGTGCTCAAAGAAGTTCCCGACCGCACGGCAGACCTCATCCGCCAGACCCGTATCGAGGGCGCCAGCGTGGCCGAGGCCGCCGCACGCCATGGGATCACCGAAACGGCGGCAAAGGTCTCCATCCATCGCGGCCTCAAATCGCTGATGGGCAAGTTCGCGGGGGACCCCAAATGACCGACGAGCTGATCTCCCGCCTGTCCGATGACCTGAGGCCCGTTCCACGCCATGCGCTTGAGCGCCGGCTGTGGCTGGCGCTGGCCATCGGTCTTGGCGTGACCTGTGTTGCTGGCGCATTTTTTCTCGACGCCATGGGACGGCCGTTTGGGGCGGCTTTTGGTGGCCCCATGTTCTGGGTCAAGTTCGGCTACACGCTTGCCTTCGGGCTGCTTGGACTTGCCGCCGCGCCGGTGCTGACCCGGCCCGATGGCCGCATTGCCTGGCCGCTCGTTGGCGCAGGCCTGCTGGTGCTGCTGGCCCTGGGCTTTGGCACCATGACATGGATGCAGCAGGACTGGGCCATGCCGGTGCTTATGGGGTCCACGGCCATGGTCTGCCCATGGCTGATTACCTTGACCGGAATACCGGTTTTGGTCGCGCTGCTCGCCGCCATGCGCGGCCTGGCCCCGCGCTCACCCACCCTCGCAGGCTTTGCCGCAGGCCTCGTGGCCGGCGGCTTCGGCGCCTGGGCCTATGCCTTCTACTGCGGCGAGACCGGCATGATGTTCATGGCGGTCTGGTATTCGCTGGGCATTGCCCTGACCGCGCTATTGGGCGCGATCCTCGGGCGGTTGCTGCTACGCTGGTAGCGTCTACTCGTCCCTGGCAGCCCAGTTCATGCCGCGGCGCATGATGGTGGCCATGTTGGAGTTCTCGAACTCCTTGGCCTGATGCCCCAGCGTCATGTGGAACACGCGACCCTTGCCGTGATGGCGCTTCCACACGACCGGCATCGTCACGCCCTCGATCCAATAGGCATGCTCGCCACTGAAAGTCGTGGTCGCCAGCACCTCGTTGGAGGGGTCGACATGCATGTAATACTGCTCGGACGTATAGGGGAAGCTCGGCTTGATCCCGGCCATGATCGGATCGTCGGGCTTGGACACTTCCACCGTGTAGTCGATGATATTGCCCGGATGGGCCACCCACTGGCCGCCGACCATGAACTGGTAGTCCACCGAATCGCGGAAGGCATCGCTCATGCCGCCGTGATGCCCGGCCAGGCCCACCCCGTTCTCCACCGCCTTGGTGAGGTTCGCCACTTCTTCCTTGCTGATCTTGCTCATCGTGAAGATCGGAATGATCAGCGACAAATCGGCAATCGAGGGATCGGCAAAGGCGCTGGTCTCGGTGGCGGTGCGCACCGAGTATCCGTCCTCATGCAGCCACCGCCGATAGATGGTGGCACATTCTTCCGGATCGTGGCCTTCCCAGCCGCCATAGACGATCAAAGCACTGCGCATGAGCATTTCCCCGCAAATCAAACGGCGCGGAGAATACCCTAGTGAGCCGGTATTGAAAGCCCGTCAGGTGCGATTGATGGGCACGAGGCGGTTCACAAAATGCAGGCGCCGCTCGAAAGCCCAACTCAGCGGCACCGGATAAAGCCCCAGTTGTTCTGCACGCTGGGCCTCTTCCAGCCCGGCCCGGGCGAACGCCGCCGACCACTCGCCACCATCGAGATAATTATAGGGCAGGCGCACATCGTGGCCGCGATTGCCCACCCAGTCCATCAGCCTCAGGGTCGGCCCGGCGAGCCAGCCTTCGCGCAGATGGTCCTTGATCACCACCGATTGCCGCGCCACCCGCGCCGCTTCGGCCAGCACGGCAGCCGGATCATCGGTATGGTGCAGCACATCGACTATGGTGACGTGATCAAAGCTCTGGTCCGCGAATGGCAGTGTCGTCCCGTCATAGGCGGTTACCGGAATATGGGTGACCGGCCGCACCAGCACATCGACCCCCTCGACGGCCAGTTCGGGGCGGCGCTGCATCAGCGCCACGGCCACCTGTCCGTCGCCGCAGCCCAGGTCGAGTACCCGACCGGCGCCGGCCGGAATGGCTTTCGCCAGCGCGTCTGCAAGCGCCTCGACGCGCCGCCCGAAGATCAGCGCGCCATGCACCGCATTGAGGATCTGCTTGCCCCGGGACGTCCGGCTCATGCGGCTATTGTGGCCAGGCGCCGTTCAAAGGCAAAGGCCCAACCCTTGAGCACCATATAGTTGACGCCCGAGGTGAGCATGATGACCAGGATCGCCGCCGGCAGGCTGGGCAGATGCAGCGTGCCATGAAAGACCAGGCCGAAGAGGCTCGCCAGCACCAGCGCCATGGCCTGCACCATCACATAGCGGGGCAATGCCTGGCGATGTGCCGCGGCCGAGGCGAAGGTGAAGCGTCGATGCAGGAAATAGACCGGGACAATGAAGGCCGCATAGCAGGCGGTGCTGACCGCCCAGGCCTCCAGGGTCGGCAGGAGCGCAATCAACAGGCTGCTCAGCACCACGAAGCTCGCCGCTGCCCCGGCCCCGATCAGCAGGAAGGACACAATGCCTCCGCCCGACCGCTCGACAGTACGGCGCGTGGGCGGCTCGCGCATCAGGCTTTCAAGGGCGGCATTCATCGGCAGGCGATCCAGCATTACACAACGACAGACATCACCAATACGCACTAACCCTTGAAGGCGCGTTTACGCCTGGCACAGGTGCAGTCGTGACATTGGGACAAGAATTTTGACCAAAAGGTCCACTTTCCACTGTTACAATTACCTGCTTAACTGCCTGACGACGCTGCTGGCCGGCCTGAAGGCGTCAGGGCCGCGCTGGTGGATGTGACGTCGTCTGCAAAAAAGCAAAAAGGGATATCAGGGATGAAGAAACTGCTTCTGGGCGCGACCGCGCTTACCCTCTGCGCCGGCTTCTCCACGGCCGCCTATGCCGAGTTCACGCTGAACATTCTGCACATCAATGACTTCCATTCCCGCTTCGGGCCCATTACCGGCACGGACTCCAATTGCGATCCCGAAACCGACGCAGCAGGCGAGTGCTTCGGCGGCATTGCCCGCCTCAAGACCGCAATCGACGCCAAGCGCGCCGAACTCGAGGGCCAGAACGTGGTGCTGGTCGATGCCGGCGACCAGTTCCAGGGTTCGCTGTTCTACACCCAGTATCGCAGCGAGATCATCGCCGAATTTGCCAATGACCTGGGCATCGAACTGATGGCCGTGGGCAATCACGAATTCGATGATGGCCCCGAAGAGCTGGCCAAGCTGCTCGACGCCGTCAATTTCCCGATCATTTCGGGCAATACCAATGTCGAGAACGAGCCGCTTCTGGCCGGTCGCATCCCCGGCACGCACGTCCTCGAAATCGGGGGCGAGAAGGTCGGCTTCATTTCCGCCCTGGCCGAAGACACCGACGAAACCTCCTCGCCGGGTGACAATGTCGAGTTTGAAGACACGATCACCAGCCTGTCCACGCAGGCCGAGGCCCTCGCATCGGCCGGCATCAACAAGATCATCGCCCTCACCCATGTTGGCTACGCGCAGGATTTGCAGATTGCGGCCAATGTTCCGGGCGTTGACCTGGTCGTGGGCGGTCACTCGCACACGCTGCTCTCGAACACCGACGAGAATGCAGCTGGTCCCTACCCCACTCTGGTCAATGGTGTCGGCGGCATGGAAGTGCCGGTGGTCACGGCCGGAGCCTATGCCAAATATCTCGGCGACTTGGTCGTCACCTGGGATGACGAGGGCAATGTCGTCTCCGCCGAAGGCGCGCCGATCATCATGGATGCGTCAGTCACCCCCGATGAAGGCTACGCCGCTCGCCTTGCCGAGCTGCAGGAGCCGATCAACGCGCTCATGGAAGAAGTCATCGGCACCGCAACGGCGGCCATCGAAGGCTCACGCGAGGTCTGTCGTGTCGTGGAATGCTCCATGGGCAATCTCGTGGCCGATGCCATGCTCGACCGCGTTGCCGGCCAGGGCAATGTTGTCGCGATCCAGAACGGCGGCGGTCTGCGCGCGTCCATCGATGCCGGCGAAATCACCATGGGCGAGGCCCTGACTGTCCTGCCCTTCTCCAACACGCTGGCCACGGTCGAGCTGTCGGGGGCTGACGTTATCGAGGCTCTTGAAAACGGCGTCTCAGACATCGAGAACGGCGCGGGCCGCTTCCCGCAGGTTGCCGGCCTCAAATACAGCTACACCCTGGCAAACCCGGCCGGCGAACGCATCTCCGATGTTCTGGTCCCGGGTGACGGTGGCGAGTGGATGCCGATTGACGAGGAAGCCACCTATATCGTGGTCACCAATAACTACATGCGTGGTGGCGGCGACGGCTATGGCACCTTTGCCGAAGGCGACAACCCCTACGATTTCGGCCCGCCGCTTGAGCAGGTCCTGGCCGACTACATTGCCAAGCAGGGCGGCGAATACACCCCCTACACCGATGGCCGCATCACCGTCATCGAATAGGATTTAGCCGACCACGAAACTGGAAAGGGCGCCCACCGGGCGCCCTTTTTGTTACTCGTCGCGACTATGTCCGGCGCGCGATCTGACCCCAGGCCAGAAGAATGATCACCGCGCCCAGTATCGATGCAATGAAACCGGCGCCATCGCCCTGGTCATACCAGCCGATCTGCTGGCCAAGCCAGGTCGCCAGGACCGAGCCGACGATCCCCAGCACAGTGGTCAGGATGAACCCGGAGGGCTTGTTGTCCCCCGGCGTGATCCACTTGGCGATGAGACCGGCGAGAAATCCGATGATGATGGCCCAGACAATACCCATGCGACGCTCCTTGATATGCTGCCCATAGAAATTGGTACGACCCCAGAGGGTTGCAACCGCAGGGGCAAAATTGATGTCCGATTGTGATCGAACCACCCGCAACCAACATGAGCAGGCGCCGTTGTGGGGCTGTCCAAGTGGGGGGCACATCCCACAAACGGAGATCTGAAATGAACAAGACCATTATTGCCACCACCATCGCCGCCCTTCTCGCCTCTAGCGCCGTCCCTGCTATCGCGCAGGATGCCGGTGTTGGCGTTGATGCCGGTGCAGGCGTTTCCGTCGATAGCCCGGCCGTTGATGCGGAAGTCGGCGTCGATGCTGATGCTGATGCCAATGTGGATTCCACGCTCGATGCCGATGCTGGCGTCGACGCAGGCGCTTCTGCCGATGCGGACGCAGATAACACCTATGGCTCGGTGATCGCCTCGATTTCCGGGTCGGCCGATGCCGACCTGTCGGCAGTGACCGAAGAAGCCCAAGTGAGCATCGTGCTGCTGTCGTCCCTGCAGGGTGAAGCCGAGACCGAAGCTGCGGCCCTTGATGAGGCCCTCTCGGCCGATGCCGAAGGTCATGCGGCGCTGCACGCCAATATCGACAGCAATGCCACCATCAAGGCCAAGCTTGAGGCCGAAGGCTATGCCACGTCCGATGTGGTGGCCATCAAGTCCAAGGCTGATGGTTCGATCATTGTCTATGTGGACGACCGCGCCTAGTCGGTATGATCCGCAACATGAAAGAGGCCCCGGCATCTGCCGGGGCCTCTTTTTGTGCTGATCTCGGCTATCAGACCCTATGCTCGGACCGATCCCGGTCCGTCACGGTCGCAAGATCCAGAACCTTCTGGATATTGGTGGCATGCCGGAAGCTGGGCTCCAGGTTCTGTCCCATGCGGCAGGCCTCGACGAAGCGCTGGTAATTGGTGGGCACAGGATCGACTTCTACTTCGGTCCAGGTGCCGGTTTCCGCATCCGGCCCAAGGCAGGTGAACAGCTTGGACCAGTCATGCCGGTGCTGCACCTCCACCGAGCCCTGGTCGCCATAGACTCGCAAGCGCAGTTCATTGAAATGCCCGGTCGCCCAACGCGAGGCATGCACCACGCCCAGCGCGCCGTTTTCCAGCTGTGCCGTCATGGCAAAGCTGTCATTGGCATCCAGGTCATATTCGCCGATCTGGTTGCCCGGCGCCTTGTCGAAGGTTTCCAGCCGGCAGAACACTTTCGAAAAGTCGCTGCCCGCGCCATAGGCCGCAAAATCGAGGATATGCACGCCGATATCGCCCAGGACGCCATTTGAGCCATGCTTTTTGGACAGGCGCCACAGCCACTGGCTCTCGGTGCGCCAGTCGCCCCAGGCCTTGGAGACCAGCCAGCTTTGCAGATAGCTCGCCTCGAAATGCTTGACCTTGCCGACCTGGCCCGACTGCACGATTTCTCGCGCCTTCTGCAGCTGCGCCACATTGCGGTAGGTGAGGTTGACCATGTTGACCAGGCCCAGCCGTTCGGCGGTCTCGGTCATTTCCATGGCACGGGCGTGATCGGTGGCAAGCGGCTTTTCGCAGAACACGTGCTTGCCGGCAGCCAGCGCCGCCATGGTGGTGGGATAGTGAACGCTGTCAGGCGTCACATTGGCAACCGCATCGAATTCGCCCCAGGCGATGGCAGCGTCGAGCGAGCCAAAGCCCCGCTCTATGCCATGCGCCGCGCAAAAGGCCTCGACCCGCGAGGGGTCGACGTCGACACCGCCGGCCAGGGTCACCCCTTCAATGGCTGCAAAATTCTTGGCATGCGTATTGGCCATGCCGCCGGTACCCAGGATGAGGATACGCATAGTCTTGTTCCCTGGGGTCACCGCCCCGCTTGAGAGCTCACCGGGTCATCGCCGCAAAGGCACATACCCAAATTTGTCATTGCACCAATGGGGGCCCCGCTTGCGCGGAACACCCCATGGCATGGCATTTACGACTTCACTTCGCCCGCATGATCCGCGGACGAGAGTTTCGCGCCGCGTTCCTCGATCTTCTCGATGGCCTCGCCCACCGGCGTATTGGGGGCCTTCATCAGATGAGCATGCCGCTCGCCGTTATAGGCCCAGTTGACCGCATTGCGCAGCACCTGCCCCACATTGGCATCGTGATAGGTCGGATAGGTTTCGTGGCCGGGGCGGAAATAGAAGATATTGCCGGCGCCGCGGCGATAGGTCAGCCCCGAGCGGAACACTTCGCCGCCCTGGAACCATGAGACGAACACTGTTTCCAGCGGCTCCGGCACGCTGAAGGGCTCGCCATACATTTCTTCATATTCGAGTTCGAAATAGGCCGGCAGGCCCTTGGCGATCGGGTGACCGGGATTGACGACCCAGAGGCGTTCACGCTCCCCGGCTTCGCGCCAGTGAAGGTTCGCGGGCGAGCCCATCAGGCCCTTGAAAACCTTGGAATGGTGCCCCGAATGCAGCACGATCAGGCCCATGCCCTGCCAGACATGCTCCATCACGCGCTTGACCACGGCGTCATCGACCTGGTTATGCGCCGCATGACCCCACCAAAGCAGCACGTCGGTCTCGGCCAGCACCGCCTCGGTCAGGCCATGTTCGGGCTCCTGCAGCGTCGTGGTCTTGATCGACAGATTGCCATCTTCCGAAAGCAATTTGGCAATCTGGTTGTGCATGCCGTTGGGATAGTTTTCGGCAACAACCTTGTTCTTCTGTTCGTGGACGTTCTCGCCCCAGACCAGGGTACGGATCGGCATGAAATTCTCCTGAGCTTCGTCTGGCCCTGCCGCGCGGTGGGAGTCCGGCGGCCCGGGCGGTTTCCGGGGGGCGACCGCAGTCGCGCCCGATCTTCAGTCTATGGCGGGCAAACCCAAGCCCGGGTCGCAAGCACCAATGTGTTCATGGGAAGTGACCAGGATATGGCCACGTCCGTTTTTCCTGCACCAGCCCCTTCCACAGGGTCGGGACCGCGACACAGCGTCGCCTACCGCCTCAGCGGATCGGCTTGCCGGCCTCGTCGAACCGGTGGATGCGGTCATCCAGCGGCGAAACCCGCAGCACTTCACCGCTGCGATAGACCGTGGCCCCTTCCAGCCGCACCACCACGGGTTCCTCTGTGCCCATTTCGAGATAGACATAGGTATCGGCGCCCAGGTTCTCGGTGTGGATTACCGTGCCTTCCCAGATGCCGTCACTCTTGATCACCATGTGCTCGCCGCGAATACCCAGCGTGGCGCAGTTGAAGGCAGCGGCCTTTTCTCCGGCGATGAAATTCATCTTGGGTGAGCCGATGAACCCGGCCACGAAAATGCTGTCCGGCTTCTCATAAAGCTCCATGGGCGTGCCCACCTGCTCGATGATGCCGTCGCGCAGCACGCAAATGCGATCAGCCAGCGTCATGGCCTCCACCTGGTCATGCGTCACATAGATCATGGTGGTGTCGTGCATGCCCTCATGCAGCTTGGCGATCTCGATGCGGGTCGCCACGCGCAGCGCCGCGTCCAGGTTCGACAGCGGCTCGTCGAACAGGAAGACCTTGGGATCGCGGGTGATGGCCCGGCCGATGGCGACACGCTGGCGCTGACCGCCTGAGAGCTGCTTGGGCAGCCGGTCGAGATACTGCCGGATCTGCAGCATGTCGGCGGCCTTTTCCACGCGCTTGCGGATTTCGTCCTTGTCCTTGCCCTTTTCCAGGGTCAGCCCGAACGCCATGTTCTCATAGACCGTCATATGCGGATAAAGCGCATAGGACTGGAACACCATGGCAATGCCGCGCTTGGACGGCGCCAGGGCATTGACGATCTTGCCGTCGAACAGCATTTCGCCCGAGGTGATATCCTCAAGGCCTGAAATCAGCCGCAGCAGCGTGGACTTGCCGCAGCCCGACGGCCCGACAAAGACCATGAATTCGCCCTTGCGGATTTCCAGGTTCACGCCCTTGATCACCTGCACGGCGCCAAAGGCTTTGCGGATATTGCGAAGCTCGATGCTTGCCATTGTTCTTTCTCCCTAACCCTTGACGCCGCCGGCGGTCAGACCGCTCACGATCTTGCGCTGGAATATCAGCACCAGCACCACCAGCGGCACGGTGACGATCACCGACGCGGCCATGATGGCGCCCCACGGAATTTCATATTGCGAGCCGCCCGAGAGCAGCGCGATGGCCACCGGCACGGTCCTGGTGTCGTTCGACGAGGTGAAGGTCAACGCAAACAGGAACTCGTTCCAGGCCCCGATGAAAGCCAACAGGCCCGTCGTCACCAGTGCGGGCCACATCAGCGGCATGAACACGCGGGTGATGATGACCCAGGGCGTCGCCCCGTCGACGATGGCGGCTTCCTCGATCTCGACCGGCAGCTCACGCATGAAGGTCGTCAGTACCCACACCGTGAAGGGCAGCGTGAAGATGGTGTAGGAGAAGATCAGCGCCCAGGGGGTGTTGTAGATGCCCAGGAACCGGATCACCTCGAACAGGCCCGCCAGCACCGCGATCTGCGGAAACATCGAGACGGCCAGGATCGTCATCAGCAGGAGGCTCCGCCCGCGGAACCGCACGCGGCTGAGGGCAAAGGAGGCCGTCACTGCCAGGAACAGCGCCAGCAGCACCGTGACAGAGGCGATGAACACCGAGTTGAGCAGGTTACGCGGGAAGCTGCCCACGCGCAGGACGGACTCGTAGTTCTGCAGGCTGAATGATGTCGGCCAATAGGTGATGCGGAACAGGTCCGTACCCGATTTGAAGCTGGTCAGGATCGCATAGTAGAACGGGAACACCGACACCACGACGATGACCACGACCAACAGATAGAACAGGACCGTCTTGGTCAGCTTCCACAGATCGAATGTCGCGGTCATCAGCGGTCTCCCCCGTCAAAATTGACCTTGCCCAGCCAGATATAGAGGATGGTGAACGCGGCGATGATCAGGAACAGCAGCGTCGACTGGGCCGACCCATAGGCGAAATTGTCGAAGTCGAAGAGATTTTCGCGCGCCAGCACGCTCATGGTCTTGGTCGCCGCGCTATTGGGGGTCAGCACATAGATCA
Organism: uncultured Devosia sp.; assembly: GCA_965651655.1. Taxonomy (GTDB): domain Bacteria; phylum Pseudomonadota; class Alphaproteobacteria; order Rhizobiales; family Devosiaceae; genus Devosia. The sequence continues at coordinate 62,236 of CBFGTF010000002.1, read as the reverse complement.
GGTCGAAGATGCGCAGCGCGTCAAGCACACGGAAGATGATGGCCACCATCAGCGCCGGGCGCACCAGCGGCAGGGTGATCTTGAAGAATTGCTTGACCGGATGCACACCATCGATATCGGCGGCCTCGTAGATGTCCTTGGGGATCATCTGCAGCCCGGCCAGGATCAGCAGCGCCATGAAGGGCGTGGTCTTCCAGATATCGACAACCAGCACCGCCGTCATGGCGGTCTCGGCTGTCGCCGTCCAGGCGACCTTTTCGCTGAGCAGGCCCAGGCGCATGCCCAGGTCATTGAGAATGCCGAACTGGTCATTGAGCATCCAGCCCCACATGCGGGCCGAAACGATGGTGGGGATCGCCCAGGGGATCAGGATGGCCGCACGGACAATGCCGCGGCCCTTGAACTCGGCATTGAGCACCAGCGCCACGATCATGCCCAGCACGGTTTCCCACAGCACCGACCAGAAGGCGAAGCGCACCGTGTTCCAAACCGCGTTCCACCAGGCAGGGTCAACCAGCAGGCCGCGATAGCGCACAGTGCCGCTCTCGAGCACGCTCCAGCGCAGGTAATTGCCGAAGCCGATCCACTCGGCCCCATAGAGGTTGTTGAGCGAAGCATCGGTGAAGGAGAAGTAGATCGAGCGCAGCAGCGGCCAGCCGGCCACAATCGCCAGCGCGATCAGCATGGGCAGCAGGAACCATCGCGCTGCGCGCACGCGCTGCTGCATCAGTTCCGATTTGATCCTGGCCCCGGTCTCAACAACCGGTGACGCCATTGTCTCTGTCGCCATCACGTCCCCTCCCCGTGTTCTGTCTGATCATTTCGCGAAACGGGCGGCGGGGGAAGCCCCCGCCGTCCGCTCGCTTGGGCCCTGGGAGGACTTACCAGGCGTCGCCCTTGAGGTCGGCCAGATCAGCCTCGAGCAGCTCGAGGTTCTCTGCGGCAGAACCGTTGCCGGACAGCGTGTTGTGCACTGCGCTCCAGAACAGCGAGGAAACCTCGTTGTAATTGGTCTTGGTCGGAGCGGACGGACGCGGCACGGCGTTCTGGAAGATTTCCTTCCAATTGGCCATGAACGGGGACGCGGCCAGCACGTCAGCGTCTTCATAGAGTGCTTCGATGGTGGGCAGGTTGGACTGGTTGATCGCCCGTTCCTTCTGGACTTCCGGGGAAGCCAGGAACAGCGCCAGCTCGATGGCCGCATCGGGGTCCTGGGAATACTTGGACACCGCGTAGTTCCAGCCGCCAAGCGTTGCCGCCGAACGGGCATCCGGACCTTCGCCAGCCGGCAGCGGAGCCACGTCGAACTTGCCCTTCACCGGCGAGTCATCGCCATTGCCCAGCGCATAGGCATAGGGCCAGTTGCGGTGGAACACGGCATTGCCGAGCTGCCAGACACCACGGCTTTCTTCTTCCATATAGGCAAGGTTGCCTTCCGGAGAGATCGTGCCGATCCAGCTTGCAGCCATATCGATGGCCGCAGCGGCCTGCTCGTTGTTGATCGAGATGGTGCCATCGGCTTCCACGATCTGGCCACCGCCATAGGACTTGACCCATTCCAGGGCGTCGCAGGTCAGGCCTTCATAGGCATTGCCCTGGAACACGAAGCCCCACATGTCGGGGTTACCCTCGGCACGCTCGGCATCCATGATTTCCTGCGCGGTGGCAGTCATCTCGGCCCAGGTGGTCGGGACTTCCTTGTTGTACTTCTCGAGCAGGTCGGTGCGGTAGAACAGCGCCGGCGCATCGGTAAAGGCCGGAACGGCAACGAGACGGCCGTCCACGGTCTGCGACTCGATGATGGAGGGGAAGTGCTGGTCGACAACGTCGGCAGCCGCTTCGCTCAGGTCGAGGAACTGGTCGGCAAGCTGGGGAGCCCAGATCACGTCGGTGGTATAGACGTCGATGTCGGTATTGCCGGCAGCCAGCCACAGGCGATACTGGCCGAACTGGTCAGTGGTCGAGGACGGCATCGGCACCACGGTGACGGTGTGGCCGGTCATCTCTTCAAACTTTTCGAGCTGGGACTGCAGAAACGCCAGGCCATTGCCGGTGTCGCCCGAAACCACGGAGAGCTCGGCAGCCTGGGCGGAGCCCGCCACCAGCGTCACGCTCGTCAGCAGACCGACGAGCAGCTTGTTCATCTTCATTGGAAATCCTCCCGAAAGAAACATGTCACGGAGGAGGCGCGTTGGACGGATCCTGCACCAGCGTGCCGGACCAGAACTCCTCCCCTTTCAAAAGCACCCCTACCGAACCGATTTGCCGTTCAGTTTGAAAGCGCTTTGGAAGCCAACCAACCAGAGCCCCGAAACTCTGTCAAGCGGAGCAGATCGAGATTCTTAGTAATTTCGTGGACGCGACAAATTTTAGCTAATGAAAACAGCGCACTAGAAACCAGATGGGGCCAGAGGTGTTAAAATCGTGCGATTTTGCCGTGATGTACGCACCTCAAAAATCTGAAACGTTTTCTGCCTCTTGCGTCCAAAATTGAAATCGCTTTGAATGGCGGGAGGAGGAGAATGGCGGTAAGCCCTGTTCAAAGGGCGCCGCCTGCCCTAATGGCTGAAGCGACCGGGGTTTTTCGCGCCGCAACCAGTGGCGAGGCCGGAGCGTCAGAGCATACGGGCCGTATCGCCGCCATGAGATTGAAAGACCTCGCCGAGCATCTCGGCCTGTCGCAAACCACGGTCAGCCGTGCGCTCAACGGCTATCCTGAGGTCAAGGAAGCAACACGGCGACGCGTTGCCGAGGCCGCCAACATGCTTGGCTACCGCCCCAATGCCAGCGCCCTGCGCCTGGCGACCGGCCGGGCCGGCGCCGTCGGCCTCGTCCTTCGCGGCGCCGACGAACTGGGCCCGCACATGTCCGAATTCCTCTCCGGCGTGGGCAGCTACATGGCCAGCCAGGAAATCGACATGCTGGTCTCTACCGTCGCCAGCCACCAGGAGGAACTGGCTGCCTATCGGCGCCTGGCCGCCAGCCAGAAGGTGGATGCAGTGATCCTGCATTCTCCAACAGTCAGCGACGAGCGCGCCGAACTGCTGATGGATCTCAAGATTCCCTTTGTCCTGCATGGCCGCACCAATATCGGCCGCCCGGTTTCCTGGCTCGATATCGACAATACCAGCGCCCTGGAGCGCGCCACCAGCCATCTGCTCGATCTCGGCCACCGGCGCATTGCCCTGCTCAATGGCGTCAAGGGCCGCACCTTCGCCGAACACCGTGAAATCGGCTACCGCGCCGCGCTCACCGCGCGGGGCCTGCGGGTTGATCCGGCCCTCTTGGGCAATTCGGCCTTCACCGACGAAATCGCCTTCCGCATGGCCCAGGCCATGCTCGAACTGCGCCCCCGCCCCACCGCCTTCCTCGCCGGCTCCATGATGACCGCACTGGGCGTCTTCCGCGCCATTCGCCAGGCTGGGCTGCAATTGGGCACCGACGTCTCCATGATCGCCCATGACGACGTCTTCCCCTATCTCAACGCCGACAACATGTACCCGTCGATGTCCACGACGCGCTCCTCCATCCGCCAGGCCGGCACGCGCATTGCCGAATTGATCATGCAGCTTTTGGCCGGCAAGCCGCAGGCCGACATTCACGAACTCTGGCCCGTGGAACTGGTCCTGCGTGAAAGCTCGGGCCCGGCGCCGCGGTCCTGAAGCGCGAAGCCGCGCCTTAGCTCCCCTCGATCGTTTTTCCTTCCTGGTCCGCACAGGCGTGGATACGGCGGAACTCGTGTTCACATCGACACGTTCAACGACAGGCCGCTCCGCCCATCGGTGGTGCAACTTCGCGATCCACCTGGCCTCGCGCGATCGCCTGATGTTTTCGCAATAGCCAATTGCGCGGACATCACCGCAATAGCGCTTGCTGGCCTCCTGCCGGCAGGGCTACCACAGGGCACAGTGCTGCGGCCGCGGAGACAAGTGCATGAACAATCCCTTCTGCTCCACCGACTGGCTCGCCAGCCATATCGCGGCCCCCGATGTGGTTGTGGTCGATGCCAGCTGGCATCTGCCAAACGCGGCCCGCAATGCCCAGGCCGAATATCTGGCCGGCCATATTCCCGGCGCCGTGTTCTTCGACATAGACGGCATTGCCGATTCGACCACCGACTTGCCGCATATGCTGCCTTCTCCATCCGAGTTCGCCCGCGCCGTTGGCGCACTGGGCATATCGGAGGACATGACCATCGTGGTCTATGACGAGGTGGGCCTGTTCAGCGCTCCGCGTGTCTGGTGGACCTTCCGCACCTTTGGCGCCCGCAATGTGGTCATGCTCGAAGGCGGCGGCCCCAAATGGCGCGCCGAGCGCCGTCCCATCGAAGCCGGCCTGGTCAAGCGCGACAAGGTCCCCTTCGAGACCGATTTCGATCCCCATGCCGTTGTCGGGTTCGATGCCGTCGCCGCCAATCTGCGAAGCCGTGCGGCGCAGGTGATCGACGCCCGCCCCGCCCCGCGTTTTCATGGCGAGGTACCCGAGCCTCGCAAGGGCCTCAGGCCCGGCCATATACCCGATAGTCTCAATGTCCCGGTGTCGCTCCTGACCGATGGCGGCAAGCTCAAATCTCCCGAACAATTGCGCGTCATCTTCGCCGATCGCGGCGTCGATCTCGCCCGGCCCATCATCACCTCATGCGGTTCGGGGATCACCGCAGTGACCCTGGCCCTTGCCCTCGAACAGGCCGGAGCAAATGACGTCTCCGTCTATGACGGCTCCTGGGCCGAATGGGGCGCCCACAAGGACGCCGAGATCGAGAGCTGAAAGCACCGAGCAATCATGCCAGCACAGCCCGACTACCTTGCCTTCTTCCGCCGCTACGCCGACGCTTACGAGAAGTCTCTCGGCGACACGATAGAGGTCGAGACAATTCGATCGTTCTTTGCTGAGGAGTTCATGGGTTTGTCCATTGCCGGGGGCATCAATGCCGGCAAGAACGACGAGACATTCATCCAGGCCCTGCAGCAGGGTTACGCCTACTACAAGGCCATCGGCACTGTCGGCATGAGGGCCGAAAGCGTCGATGTCATGGAACTGGCCCAGAACCACGACCGTGTCAGGGTGTTTTACTCGGCCCGTTACCGTCGCAGAAGCGGCGAAGAACTCACCATTTCCTTCGACGTAACCTATCTGCTCCAGCGCCAGGAGCACGGCCCGAAGATTTTCGCCTTCATCTCCGGCGACGAGCTTGGCACCTATCGCGCGCATGGCCTGGTCGATGACCAGGGCAATCCTGCCTAGGCATAGGCCACCCAGCCCCGAAAATCGAAGCCGGCGTAGAACAGGCTCACATTGGCAAATCCCGCTTCGGCCAGCATCGCCTCTTCGTCCTCGGGCGCCAGGAAATGCAGCCGCTCCAGCATCATGTGCTGCGCCGATTGCGCGCTGAGGGCATCGACGCCATTCGAGGCGGCGAAGGCCGCGTGTCGCCGCATCCACAGCCGCCGGCTGGCATCGTCCTGGGCAAAGCTCATATGGGCCAGAACCAATGGCGCGCCCGGCTTCAGCCGCCGGTGCAACTGCTGCAAGGTCGCCAATCGCTGGTCGCGCGGAATGAAGTGGAAAGTCAGCAGGCAGGTGGCCCCGTCATAGGGCCCGTCCGGGGCATTTTCGATATAGCCCTCATGCAGGCGCACCCGCCCTGCATGCGCCGCCAACGCCACTCGTGCCGCTTCCAGCATCGGCGCCGATGGATCGACCCCGTCAAAGCGCCAGCCCGGATGCGCCTCGGACAGCGTAGTCAGCTCCATGCCGCCACCCGCGCCCAGTACCAGCACACGCCCATCCTCCGGCACCCGCTCGGCCAGCAGCAATTGCATCATCCGGTGCAGCCCGGAGAGACCCGGCACCTGTTTGGGCGGACCCTCGGCATAGGAGGTCGCAATGTGCGAAAAGGACGTCATCAAGGCACCTCGAACCAATATGTAACTTCTATTGTTACATAACGGTGTCCCGGTCAACCCTGTTCTGACTGCGCCAGCGCTTCGAGTCTGGCTGTCACGGCGTTGAGCCCCTGGTTCAGTTGCCCAAGGTCATGAGCGGAGAAACTGTCGAACAGCACCGATGCGAACTGCTCCAGCCCCTGCTGGAATTGCGCAAAGGTCGTCTGACCTTTTTCAGTCAGCACCAATTCGGTGGCGCGCCGGTCTGTCGGGTGCGGGCGCCGCTCGACGAACCCGGTCTCCTCCAGGGCGTCGATCAGTGTCGTGACATTGCGGGGTGTCACCCCCAGGCGTTCGGCTAGCGCCCGCTGGGTCATGCCGGGTCCGGAGCCCAGCTCCCAAAGCACCTGGGTGCGGACCAAGGTCAATCCCATTGGCCCCAGGCTCCGCTCCATGTCGGCATTGAGCAGCTTGGTGACCAGCATCAACTGCCCCAGGACATCGCGTCGCATCTGTGCATTATTTACATTATGTACCATATTCACTAAATACCGAAGGCGACAAACCAGGGGAAATCACATGACCGGCACCGCGGCCCGCAACATCACTATCATGACCGACGCCTTTGACGCACTCAACCGCCGCGACCTCGATGCCTGCGTGGCGATGATGACGCCGGACTTCGAGATACATGTTGCCGGCTCCCCTTTCCGGCAGGGAATAGCCGCCTGGCGCGGCAATGCCGGCATCATGTTCAAGGCGTTTCCTGACGCCCGGGTGCATGTCGATGACATCTTTGCCTCCGACGACAAGGTTGCCGTTCGCATCCGGATCACCGGGACGCATACCGGAGACTTCCTCGGAAAATCGCCTACGAACCGGGCCATCTCCTACGACAGCAACGAATTGTACCGGATCACCGATGGCAAGATTTCCGCAGAGTGGATTTGTTCGGACTCCCTCACCATGATGACCCAGATCGGCATCTATTCCAAAGGGGCCATGCTTGGCGTCTGGCTCGCCAGTTACAAGGTCTGGATCGCCGCAGCCATCGGTTTCGTGGCCGGGGCCGCGGCTTTTGCCATGGTCTGAACCCGCGGATGGCAAGGGTTTGCCCGAGCGTCGCGAACAGTGGCGATTTGCGCTATGATCTGATTCTGGCGTTGCCCACGCCTCCCCCCTCCGCCGGGAAAGCAGTTGTCCTGCCGGGCCAGATGATCGTCAAACCGACACGTCGTGCGACAGCAAAAGGAGGGATTGCGCGGTTCGTTCACGACAGGAGGTTCTGACCATGAAACTGTCTGCACCCATATTTCGACTCAAGCGCCTCGCCCGCGACACGGCGCGCGAGCGATCCATTCCGCTCCATGCCGCGCTCGACGGCATTGCCGCCCAGCAAGGCTTTTCCAGCTGGAGCCTTTTGGCTGCCCGCCATGCCGGGCAATCGCAGGCCGCCCGATTGCTGGCCGAACTGCAAGCGGGCGAACTGGTGCTTCTGGCCGCCCGGCCCCAACAGGGCAAGACCCTGTTGGCGCTGCAACTGGCCCTTGAAGCCGCCTCAGCGGGGCGGAAGGCCCATATCTTCACCCTCGACTATACGCGGCGCGACGTGATCGAGAGGCTCAGCCAACTGGGCGCCGATCCCGCCAATATCAGCACGACGCTGGCCATCGATTGCTCCGATGCCATCTGCGCCAGCCACATCATGGCAGCCATGGGCGAGGCCCCGGCCGGGACGCTGGCCGTGGTGGACTATCTGCAACTGCTCGACCAGAGGCGCGACAACCCGCCCCTCCAGGACCAGATCGAGGCGCTGTCGCACTTCGCGCGGCAACGCGGTCTCATCCTGGTCTTCATTTCCCAGGTCGACCGGGCATTTGACGCAGCGCTGGCGCCCTGCCCCACGCTGTCCGACATCCGCCTGCCCAACCCGCTGGACCTGACCCTCTTCGGCAAGGCCGTGCTGCTGCATGCCGGCGAACTCCAGCTGGCGTCCACCTGACGCAAAAAGGCCGCCGGATCACTCCGGCGGCCTCGCTAACTTGCGGTCCGAACGATCAGGCCGAGCGGTTCTTGTTGTAGAGATCGAAGAACACGGCTGCGAGCAGGACCACGCCCTTGATCATCTGCTGCCAGTCGATATTGACGCCCATGATCGACATGCCGTTGTTCATCACGCCCATGATGAAGGCGCCGATCACCGCGCCTGCCACCTGGCCGACACCGCCCAGCGCCGAGGCGCCGCCGATGAACACGGCCGCAATCACGTCGAGCTCAAGGCCCTGCCCCGCCTTTGGCGTCGCCGAATTGAGACGGGCCGCATAAATCATGCCGGCCAGGGCCGCCAGCGCGCCCATGATGGCAAAGATGTAGAAAGTGGTGCGCTCGGTCTTGATGCCCGAAAGCGCCGCGGCCTTCAGATTGCCGCCCAGGGCGTAGATGCGGCGGCCAAAGGTCAGGCGCTTGGTCATGAACACAAAGCCCGCGATCAGCACACCCATCACCACCAGCACATTGGGCAGGCCGCGATAGGACGCGAGCATATAGGCAAAGAACAGCACCATCACGGTGATGACCACGTTCTTGATGATGAAGAGGCTGAACGGCTCGACATTGTAGCCGCGACTGATGCGGCGCCCGCGGGTGCGGATCGAGAAGAACACCATGCCCACAATCGCCAGAATGGCGATGACCATGGAGGTGGTGTGCAGCACCACGTTCTGCCCGTTCTCGGCCAGCCACGGCATCGTCGTGGGTCCGATGATGTCGGGAATGAAACCGGCCGAAAGCATCTGGAACTCGGCCGGGAATGGTCCCACCGACTTGCCGGCGAGGATCGCCAGCGACAGTCCCTTGAAGATCAGCATGCCGGCCAGCGTCACGATGAAGGCCGGGACCCGGTGATAGGCAATGATATAGCCCTGCGCCGCGCCGATGGCAGCGCCGGCCACCAGACAGATGGCGCCCGCAACCAGCGGATGGGCAAGGAAGGCCAACTCGGGCGGGAAATCCCAGCCCACCATCAGCATGGCCGCCAGGGCCCCGACAAAGCCGGACACCGAGCCGACCGAAAGGTCGATATGCCCGGCCACGATGACCAGCAGCATGCCCAGCGCCATCACGATGATATAGCTGTTCTGCAGGATGATATTGGTCAGGTTCACCGGCTTGAACAGCACGCCATTGGTGAAATACTGGAAGAACAGCATGATCAGGATCAGCGCCAGCAACAGGCCATAATCGCGCATATTGGCCTGCAGCGCGCCGATCAGGGTCAGTTCGTGGGATTGGGCCGGCTGGGCGGCCGGACTGTTTCCGGTCGGTACAGTTTCGGTGGTCATGATGCTTTTCCTTCAGCGCGCACGATGGAGCGCATGATCTTTTCCTGGCTCGCCTCGCTGGTGGGCATTTCGCCCACGATGCGGCCTTCGTTCATAACGTAAAGTCGGTCGGTGATGCCAAGCAGCTCGGACATTTCCGACGAGATCACCAGGATCGCCTTGCCCTGCGCGGCGAGCTGGTTGATGATCGTGTAGATTTCGTACTTGGCCCCCACATCGATGCCGCGGGTCGGCTCATCCAGAATGAGCACGTCCGGATCGGCATAGAGCCATTTGGACAACACGACCTTCTGCTGGTTGCCGCCCGAAAGATTGCCGACCACCTGATAGACGCTGGACGAGCGGATATTGGTCTTCTTGCGGTAGTCATTGGCCACGTCCATCTCGGTCAGGTCATCGATGACGCCCAGCCTGGAGATGCCGCGCAGATTGGCGATGGTGGTATTGTGCTTGATATGGTCGATCAGGTTCAGGCCATAGGTCTTGCGGTCTTCCGTGGCATAGGCGATGCCGTTGCGGATGGCCTTGTCGACCGAGGACGTGTCGACCTTCTGGCCGTTGACATGCACCTCGCCGCTGATCTTCTGCCCATAGGACTTGCCGAAGACGCTCATGGCGAATTCCGTCCGGCCCGAGCCCATCAGTCCGGCAATGCCGACCACCTCGCCCTTGCGCAGGGTGACGTTGATGTCCTTCAGGATTTGCCGCTCGCGGTGCTGCGGATGGTAGGCATTCCAGTTCTTCACCTCCAGCACCACATCTCCCACTTTCGGGGTGCGGGCCGGATAGCGGTCCTCGAGGGCGCGCCCCACCATCGAGGTGATGATGCGATCCTCGGTGATGTCCTCGGTATCCATGGTTTCGATGGTGCGGCCATCGCGGATCACCGTCACCCGGTCGGCGACGCGGGAAATCTCGTTGAGCTTGTGGCTGATGATGATCGAGGTGATGCCCTGGGTCTTGAACTCGAGCAGCAGTTCGAGCAGCGCCTGGCTGTCCTTTTCCGAGAGCGATGCGGTCGGCTCATCCAGAATGAGCAATTGCACCTGCTTGGAGAGCGCCTTGGCGATCTCGACCAATTGCTGCTTGCCCACGCCGATATTGGTGATCAGCGTGTCGGGGTCCTCGTTCAGCCCCACCATCTTGAGCAGTTTGCGCGCGCCATCGCGCGTCTCGTCCCAGTCGATCACCCCGCCCTTGGCCTGTTCATTGCCAAGGAAGATGTTCTCGGCAATCGAGAGCAAGGGCACCAGCGCCAGTTCCTGGTGGATGATGACAATACCCTTGTGCTCGCTGTCGCGGATCGACTTGAAGTGCTGTTCCTCGCCCTTGTAGACGATCTGCCCTTCATAGGATCCCGCTGGGTAGACCCCGCTCAGCACCTTCATCAGGGTGGATTTGCCGGCCCCGTTCTCGCCGCAGATGGCGTGGATTTCGCCTTCCCGCACGTCGAGGTTGACGTCCGACAGCGCTTTGACGCCGGGGAAAGTCTTGGTGATGCTGCGCATCTCCAGAATGGTCTTGGTCATGCTGACCCTGTCATTTCAGTGACCTGTCAAGGATTCGACAAGGACAGGCCTCTACGAACCCGACCTCCTGATCACTCCCCAGGATAGAAGAGAGCGGCCGCGAGGTCTTGCGGAAAATCGGGAAAGGGCTCCGCCAGATGGCGGAGCCCTCTCTTGGGTCTTGCAGATTACTGCAGTTCTTCGGCCTTGATATAGCCCGAAGCGATCACGCGTTCTTCGTAGTTGGTCACGTCGACTTCGTACGGGGTCAGCAGGATCGAGGGCACGACCTTGACGCCATTGTCATAGGTGGTGGTGTCCAGGCCACCCGGCTCGTTGCCCGACAGCACGGTGTCGATCAGCTGGGCGGTGTACTGAGCCAGTTCGCGCGTGTCCTTGAACACGGTCGAATACTGCTCGCCGGCGATGATCGCCTTGACGGACGGGACTTCAGCGTCCTGACCGGTGATGATCGGCCAGCTCAGGTCGCCCGAGCCATAGCCAACGCCGCGGAGCGACGAGATGATGCCGCGCGACAGGCCGTCATAGGGAGCCAGAACGCCGTGGACACGGCTGCCGTCCGAGTAGTTGGCCGACAGGATGTTGTCCATGCGGGCCTGTGCAACGGCACCGTCCCAACGCAGCGTACCGACCTGCTCCATGCCCTGCTGGCCCGACTTGATGACGATGTCACCAGCGTCGATCATCGGCTGAAGCACGGCCATGGCGCCGTCATAGAAGAAGAAGGCATTGTTGTCGTCCGGCGAACCGCCGAAGAGTTCGACATTCCAGGGCTTCTGATCGGCAAAGCGTTCTTCAAGGCCCTTGACCAGGCTGTTGGCCTGGAGCACGCCCACCTGGAAGTTGTCGAAAGTGGTGTAGTAGTCGACATTGGCGCTGTCGCGGATCAGGCGGTCATAGGCAATGACCTTGACGCCCTGGTCGGCGGCGTTCTGCAGCACGGCCGACAGCGTGGTGCCGTCGATCGAACCGATCACGAGGGCCTTGGCGCCCTTGGTGACCATGTTCTCGACCTGGGCCAGCTGGTTCGGAATATCGTCTTCTGCGAACTGCAGGTCGACCGAATAGCCCATGCCTTCCAGGGCAGTCTTGAGCTCATTGCCGTCCGAGATCCAGCGCAGCGAGGACGAGGTCGGCATGGCGACGCCGATGAGACCCTTGTCCTGGGCAAAGGCGCCCGTTGCGGCGGTGGCCAGAACGGCACCGGCAGCGACCAGCGTCGCGATTGATTTGAGAACCTTCACGTCTCGACTCCCTAAAAATATTCGAGATTGGTTGTTTATGGTCTTCTGGGTTCGGGAAATTCAGGCAGTGCCGACGGCCCGGCCCCGCCCGCCATGGCCACACGGGCATGACAACGGATGCCGACTTGCGCCGCATCTGATGGGGCCGACACCCTGGGGCATCGCCGCTCGGATCTGCATGAAGTCCTCCGGCACGGACGACATTATTGTCGCCATGGACTCTCCCAAGCCCATGGGCCGGACGCTAGATTAATCAGACAGGCCTGTAAAGCATCGAGTCGCGCGGGCGCCATATTTTTTCGACTCCTGCAATAAAATGACACGCCCGCTTGCTGGCCCCCTTGGCTATGGCTATGGTCACCAAATCCGCAGGAGGAGCTGTTGCAATGGGTCGTGAAAAAGACCACAACAGTTAAAAGGTATCAGATACCTTTAGGGAGGATATACCATTAGGACCGGAGAAAACCGGCCTGATCATCTGAGTGCCGCCAATACGGTTGCCGATGATCTGGCAAACGAAATCCTGACCGAACTGACACCCGGCGCCAGCCTGCCCAGCGAGGCCGATCTTGCTGATCGCTTTGCAGTGAGCCGGCTGACCATCCGCGAGGCAGTCAAGCTATTGGCAGGCCGCGGGCTTTTGGAGCTGGCGCGTGGCCGCCGCGCTGTCGTGCGCGAACCGGATGGCGCCGCCTTTGCCGACTTCCTGACATCCATGCTGCACAACGATTCCAAGGGTCTTTTTGACCTTGTTGAGGTACGTCTGTCATTGGAGGTTCAATGCGCCACCCTGGCGGCCAAGCGCGCCAGCCGTGCCGGCATCGCCGCCATTGAAAGCGCCCTGCTGGGCATGCGCGACAATGCCGAGGCCGCTATTGCCAATGATCCGGAGGCCGACCGGCGCTTTCACGATTTCGACGTCGGATTCCACGAAGCGGTGGCCCTTGCCAGCGGCAACCGCATTATGGGTTACCTGTTCGAGGCCATGGCCGTGCCGCTCCGCCAGGGCATCCAGATCAGCCGGCGCGGTCACGCCAATCGCGGCCATACCCTGTTTGACACCCTCGCCGCACATCAGCGCATTCTCGACTGCATCAAGGACGGCAATGGCCGGGCCGCCGGCGAGGCCATGCGGCTCCACCTCAAGGACACCGAACGCGACATCCGCAATGCCCTCTCCAGCATGGCCGATCGCCCCGCCCGGCCCCGCGCGCGGTAATCACCCTTGCGGCTTGTCGCTGTATCGCAATAATCGCGGCAAGATCACCACGAGGGGCCGATGGCTGCGCGAACCGACAACAATGCGACTCGTCTGGACGATGCCGCCCGGGCCGGCTGGCTCTATTATGTGGCCGGCAACACGCAGGAAGAGATCGCTGCCAAGATGGGCATTTCGCGCCAGTCCGCGCAGCGTCTCGTCTCCCTGTCGGTCAGCGAGGGCCTGATCAAGGTCCGGCTCGACCACCCCATCGGGCATTGCCTGGACCTGGCCGAGCGACTGCGCACCCGCTACGGCCTCGACCATTGCGAGGTCGTGCCATCGGACCCCGGCAGCGCCTCCACCACCATCGGCGTGGCCGAGGCCGGCGCTGCCGAAATCGAGCGCTGCCTGCGCGCGCCCGATCCCCTGGTCATGGCTATCGGCACCGGCCGTACGCTCAAGGCCGCCATCGAGCAACTCCAGCCCATGGACTGCCCGCATCACAAGGTGGTGTCGCTCACCGGCAATATTGCCCCCGACGGCTCGGCCGCCTTCTACAACGTCATCTTCAACGTGGCCGACACGGTCAAGGCCCGCAGCTTTCCCATGCCCCTGCCGGTTATTGCCTCCTCCGCCCGCGAGCGCGAACTGCTGCACACCCAGCCCATGATAGCCTCCACGCTCGATCTGGCGGCGCGCGCCAATATTACCTTTGTCGGTATCGGCCATCTGGGTCCCGACGCGCCCCTCCTGCTTGATGGCTTTATTACCGAGGCTGAGCACAAGGCGCTGCAGAAGGCCGGCGCTGTCGGCGAAATCTGCGGCTGGGCCTTCGACGCCGAAGGGCGGCTGATCGATGGCCTGACCAATGAGCGCGTCGCCTCGGCCCCTATCCCCAGCCGTGAAAACGGCCTCGTCATCGCTCTGGCCATGGGCCCCGCCAAGAGCGCCGCCATCCGCGCTGCGCTCACAAGGCGCCTGGCCAATGGCCTGATCACCGACGAGCGCACCGCCGAACTGCTGCTGGGCTGAGCGCTGCGCACTCGCCGCCCCCCGCGGCTGTGACATTGAAAAAACTCCCCCGCCATGTCGATCCCGGCTTTGGTCAACCGTCTTGTCTGTGAACGACGTCAGCTCAATCCATCAACCAGGAGCTATCCTATGCGCTATTTCATGAGCATCATCCCGCCCGCCGACCTCAAGCCCGAACAGGTGTCCCAGGGCCTGATGGACGCCATGGGACCGTGGATCGAAAAGAACCTGGCCTCCGGCGCCCTGGTCTCGACCGGCGGCCTCACGCCCGCCAGCCAGGGCAAGCGGCTGATCGGCCGGACCGGCGAAGCCGTAGTCACCGACGGCCCCTTTGCCGAAGCCAAGGAAGTACTCGGCGGCTACGCCGTCTTCGAGGCCCCCGATCTTGATGCCGCAACCAGGCTGGCTGGCGAGTTTTTGCAGATGCATATCGACAACGGCCTGTCGGACTTGATTCTCGAAATCCGCGAAATCGCGGGCGGCGCCAATTACTAGTACTCTTCGCGGCCCAGGCGCGGCTCGCCGCGTCGGGCTGAACTCATCCAGGGAGACAGGCCTATGGCGCTCAAGCGCATGGACAATATCGGGATCGTCGTCGAAGACCTCGACCGAGCGATCCAGTTCTTCTGCGAACTCGGCCTGCAGCTCGAAGGGCGCGCCATGATCGAAGGCGAATGGGCCGGGCGCGTGACCGGGCTGGGCAACCAGCAGGTCGAGATTGCCATGATGCGCACGCCCGACGGCCACAGCCGGCTTGAACTTTCGCGCTTTCTTGCCCCGCAGGTCATTGCCGATCACCGCACCGCCCCGGTCAATGCCTTGGGCTATCTGCGCGCCATGTTCACCGTGGACGATCTCGACGAAACGCTGCAAAGGCTGCGCGCCTGCGACGCCCAGATGGTCGGTGAGATCGTCAATTATCAAGACGTTTACAGGCTCTGCTACATCCGCGGCCCCGAGGGCCTGCTGCTGGGCCTGGCCGAGGAACTCACCTGAGCGCAGGCTCTGGACTCGAGCATTAGTCAGATTTTCCATTAAGTGCCCAGGGCATTTTCGGGTCCACGCCTCGACCCGGAAGGCCGGCAATGAAGCACGTACGCCAGTCAATCGAGAAAAACTGCGCTTGACTCGCATACGCGATTTGTGAACATTTGCTCACAGCCGAAGCAAATGCCCGCTTCGGTATCTGGGAGGATATAGATGAAACTGACACCCCTTTACGCGGGCGCCTTCATGCTCGCCCTCGTCGGCACCGCTTCTGCGCAGACGCTCACCATTGCCACCGTGAACAATGGCGACATGATCCGCATGCAGGGCCTGTCCGGCGCCTTCACCGAAGAAACCGGCATCGAGCTGAACTGGGTGGTTCTGGAAGAGAACACGCTGCGCCAGAATGTGACGACGGACATCGCCACCAATGGCGGCCAGTACGACATCATGACCATCGGCACCTATGAAGCGCCGATCTGGGCCGGTCAGGGCTGGCTCAAGCCCCTCGACGGTCTGGCCGCCGACGCCGATTACGACATCGACGACCTGCTGCCCCCGATCCGCGGCGGCCTCTCGGTGGATGGCAAGCTCTATGCCGCGCCCTTCTATGGCGAGAGCTCCTTCATCATGTATCGCACCGACCTGATGGAAGCTGCCGGCCTTGAAATGCCCGAAGCCCCGACCTGGGAATTCATCGGCGAGGCCGCCCGCGCCATGACCGATCGCGCCAATGACATCAACGGCATCTGCCTGCGCGGCAAGGCCGGCTGGGGCGAGAACATGGCCTTCCTCACCGCCATGTCCAACTCCTACGGCGCCCGCTGGTTCGACGAGGACTGGAAGCCCCAGTTCGACAGCCCGGAATGGAAGGCAACGCTCGACACCTATCTTTCCCTGATGGCCGATGCCGGTCCCGCCGGCGCTTCCTCCAACGGCTTCAACGAAAACCTGACCCTGTTCCAGCAGGGCAAGTGCGGCATGTGGATCGACGCCACCGTGGCGGCCTCCTTTGTCACCAACCCCGCAGACTCCACCGTAGCCGACAAGGTCGGCTTTGCCCTCGCGCCCGACAATGGCCTTGGCAAGCGTGGCAACTGGCTCTGGGCCTGGTCGCTGGCCATCCCCGCATCCTCGCAGAATGCCGATGCGGCCGAGCAGTTCATCAACTGGGCAACCAGCAAGGACTATCTCGCCATGGTCGCCGCCGAGGAAGGCTGGGCCAATGTTCCCCCGGGCACGCGCATCTCGCTCTACGAGAACCCGGAATACCAGGCTGCCGCCCCCTTCGCGGACATGACCCTGGGCTCCATCTACGCGGCTGACCCGACCCAGCCGACCGTCCAGCCGGTGCCCTATGTCGGCGTGCAGTTCGTGGCCATCCCCGAATTTGCCGGCATCGCCACCAATGTCGGCCAGCTTTTCTCGGCCGCTCTGGCTGGTCAGATGTCGGCTGACGACGCCCTGGCCCAGGCCCAGGACGCCACCACCCGCGACATGACCCGCGCAGGTTATATCAAGTAGGCTCCTCCCGACGACGACCGCTCGACCGATCTCCCTCAGGATCGGCCGGGCGGGCCTTCAAGATCGAAAACTTGCGGCTCTATCGCCTCCCTCCCCCTTGAGGGGAGGGATTGAGGGTGGGGGTCCAACAGTGGACCACTGCGCCACCCCCTCCCCGGCCCTCCCCTCAAGGGGGAGGGGGCGAGAAGCCTCAGCATCACCGTATGGGCGAGGACGAAATGGCGACCCGGCAGACCCGCACCCTGGCGCGCGTAATGATGGCACCTGCCGTTATCGTGCTGCTCATCTGGATGGCCGTACCCCTGGCCATGACCCTGTGGTTCTCGTTCCAGAACTACAGCCTCATCAACCCGATGATGACCGGCTTTGCCGGCTGGGGGAACTATGCCTATGTCATCGGTGATCCCAGTTTCACCCAGGCCCTGGTCAATACCCTGCTCCTGGTCGGCGGTGTGCTGCTGATCACCGTCATCGGCGGCACATTTCTCGCGCTCCTGCTCGATCAGCCCATCTGGGGCCAGGGCATCCTGCGCATCCTGGTCATCTCGCCCTTCTTCGTCATGCCGCCCGTCGCCGCGCTGATCTGGAAAAACGGCTTCATGCATCCCGGCTACGGCATGCTCGGGCATCTTTGGAAATTCTTCGGCCTCCAGCCCGTTGACTGGTTCGCGCAATATCCGCTGTTCTCGGTCATCGTCATCGTCGCCTGGCAATGGCTGCCCTTCGCCACGCTGATTCTGCTCACCGCCCTGCAATCGCTCTCCGAGGAACAGCGCGAGGCCGCCGAGATGGATGGCGCCAAGGCCATCAACCGCTTCCGCTACATCATCCTGCCCCACATGGCCCGGGCGATCACCATCGTGATCCTGATCCAGACCATCTTCCTCCTCGGCATCTTCGCCGAGATTCGCGTCACCACCGGCGGCGGCCCGGGCTACGCCTCGACCAATATCGCCTTCCTCGTCTTCCGCACCGGCATCCTCTCCAACGATATCGGCGCCGGTTCCGCCGGCGGCGTGGTCGCCGTCATCATCGCCAATATCGTCGCCATCTTCCTGATGCGTGCCGTGGGGAAGAACCTCGATGCTTAGGTATATGGGAAGCACCCCCACCCTCATTCCCTCCCCACAAGGGGGAGGGAGGCGCAAGCCTCAGTCGCCGCGGCTCCTTACCCTCCCTCCCCCTTGTGGGGAGGGTAGCCAAGCTCGGCCCCGTGGCCGTAGCGCAGCTAGGGTGGGGGTATCTATCCAATATGCCGTCACAGGGGGAGTTCGCTAAATGGCCCGCAACGCATCCGTTCAGACCAAGGTCGGCTTCACCATCCTGGCATGGGCCGTGGCGCTCCTGCTCTTCTCACCCATCCTTTGGACCATCGTCACGGCCTTCAAGACCGAGGCCGAGGCCATCGCCGCCCCGCCCACCTTCCTGCCGCAGACCTTCACGCTCGACAATTTCGTGGATGTGCAGGACCGCTCGGATTACTTCAAGCACGCCTGGAACTCGATCCTGGTCTCGGTCGGCTCCACCCTTCTTGGCCTTGCCATCGCCATCCCGGCGGCCTGGTCCATGGCCTTCGCGCCGACCAGGCGCACCAAGGACATCCTGATGTGGATGCTCTCCACCAAGATGATGCCCGCCGTTGGTGTTTTGATCCCGATCTACCTGATCTTCCGCGACCTGCGCCTGCTCGACACGGTGCATGGCCTCACAATCATCATGACGCTGATCAACCTGCCGATCATCATCTGGATGCTCTACACCTACTTCAAGGAAATCCCCGTCGACATCCTCGAAGCCGCCCGCATGGACGGCGCCGAACTCTGGAACGAGATCGTCCACGTCCTCGTCCCCATGGCCGTGCCGGGCATCGCCTCGACCCTGCTGCTCAACGTCATCCTCGCCTGGAACGAGGCCTTCTGGACCATCACCCTCACCTCGGGCCGCGCTGGCACGCTGACTGCGTTCATCTCATCCTTCTCATCGCCGCAGGGCCTCTTCCTCGCAAAACTCTCCGCCGCCTCGCTCCTGGCCATCGCCCCCATCCTGCTGCTCGGCTGGTTCAGCCAGAAGCAGCTGGTGCGTGGCCTGACCTTCGGAGCGGTGAAATGAGAACGGCCATTGCATTCTTGAGCCCCTCCCCCTTGAGGGGAGGGGTTGGGGTGGGGGTTCCAGACCTGTCAAGGATCCGGCGCTCGCGTATAGGCCCGAACCCCCACCCTCATTCCCTCCCCTCAAGGGGGAGGGAGGCGCAGGCCCTGCCGTCTGCGCACCATCACCCGATTTCGGAGGACTAAACCATGGGCTCCATCACCCTTCAACACGTCAAGAAGTCCTTCGGCGAAGTCCAGATCATTCCGGACATCTCGCTCGAGATAAAGGACGGCGAATTCGTTGTCTTTGTCGGCCCCTCGGGCTGCGGCAAGTCCACCCTGCTGCGCCTGATTGCCGGGCTGGAAGACACCAGCGCCGGCTCCATCCTGCTCGATGGTGAGGACATGACCAAGGCACCGCCCGCGCGCCGGGGTCTGGCCATGGTGTTTCAGTCCTATGCGCTTTATCCGCATATGAGCGTGCGTGACAACATCGCCTTTCCCTTGAAGATGGCCAAGACCCCGCAGGCCATCATCGACCAGAAGGTCGAATACGCGGCCCGCACTCTCAATCTCGGTTCCTATCTCGATCGCCGTCCGCGCGCCCTTTCGGGCGGCCAGCGCCAGCGCGTCGCCATCGGCCGCGCCATCGTGCGCGAGCCAAAGGCCTTCCTGTTCGACGAGCCCCTGTCCAATCTTGACGCGGCCCTGCGCGTCAACATGCGCCTCGAAATCACCGAACTGCACCAGCAGCTCAAGACCACCATGATCTATGTCACCCATGACCAGGTCGAAGCCATGACCATGGCCGACCGCATCGTCGTGCTCAATGCCGGCAATGTAGAACAGTTCGGCTCCCCGCTCGAACTCTACAAGCGCCCGGCCAACCGCTTCGTGGCCGGCTTTATCGGCTCGCCCAAGATGAACTTCGTCGATGGTGCCGAGGCCGAAAAGCACAAGGCACACTCCATCGGCGTTCGTCCCGAGCACTTCACCCTCTCCACGACCCAGGGCGCCGGTCAATGGGCCGGCAAGGTGAATGTCGCCGAGCAACTGGGCTCCGATACCTTCCTTCACGTCGATGTTGAAGGCCTGGGCCTTATGACCATCCGCACCGATGGTGACCAGACCTTTGCCCATGGAGACAAGGTCTGGCTTACGCCCGACCCCAACCGCATCTACCGCTTCGACGCCGGCGGATTGGCGATCTAGATGGCTTCCATCATGTTCTCGGCTCCTTTGTACCCCTCCCCCTTGAGGGGAGGGGAAGGGGTGGGGGTTCCGGCCTCGTCACAACTTCAACGCTCGCAGAACCGCCCGAACCCCCACCCTCATTCCCTCCCCTCAAGGGGGAGGGAGGCGCTCAGCTCCGGCATCGAGTAACAACCATGACCACCATGCTTTCCCTCGCCACACTGCCCGCCCTGAGCGGCGTCTCGACGCCGGAATATTCCCGTGCCGATCTTAGCGCCGGCATCGTCCACTTCGGGGTTGGCAATTTTCATCGCGCCCATCAGGCCGTCTATCTCGATGCCCTTTTCAATCTGGGCGAGGGCCATGACTGGGCGCTGGTCGGTGCCGGCGTGCGCGAGGCCGACGAGGCCATGCGGCAAAAGCTCAAGAGCCAGGATTGGCTGACCACTGTCGTGGAGCAGGAAGCTGATCGCAGCACGGCCCACATCACCGGCGCCATGATCGACTATCTCCAGCCCGGCAACAGCGCTGCAACGATCGCCCGCCTCGCCGAACCCGCCATCCGCATCGTCTCGCTGACCATCACCGAAGGCGGCTACTATATCGACCCTGCGAGCCAGCACTTCGACCCCACCCATCCTGACATCGTCTGGGACGCGACCCATTTCGATGCCCCCAGGACGGCCTTCGGCCTCATCCTTGCCGGCCTCGTCCGGCGCCGCGATGCCGGCATTCCGCCGTTCACCGTCATGAGCTGCGACAACATCCCCGGCAATGGCCATGTCACCGAGAATGCGGTCGCCGGCCTCGCCGCCCTCATCGATCCGGCCCTGGCCGAATGGGTCAAAAATTCGGTCGCCTTCCCCAATGGCATGGTCGACCGCATTACCCCCGCCACTTCGGAACGCGAGAAGAAACTTCTCGCCGACAGTTTCGGCATCGACGATGCCTGGCCCGTCTTCTGCGAGAGTTTCAGGCAATGGGTGCTGGAGGACAATTTCCCCGCCGGCCGCCCGGCTTTGGAAAAGGTCGGCGTGCAATTCGTACCCGATGTCGCGCCCTATGAGCACATGAAGATCCGCATTCTCAATGGCGGGCATGCCACCATCGCCTATCCGGCGGGCCTTATGGATATCCATTTCGTCCACGAGGCCATGGAGCACCCCCTCGTCGCCGCCTTCCTCAAGAAAGTCGAGACCGACGAGATCATCCCCGTTGTGCCGCCCGTGCCCGAAACCGATCTCAACGACTATTTCGCCCTCTGCGAACGACGCTTCGCCAATCCCAAGATCGGCGACACAGTCCGGCGCCTGGCGCTCGATGGCTCCAACCGCCAGCCCAAATTCATCATTCCTTCTGCCCTCGACCGGGTGCGCGGGGGGAACAGCGTCACCGGGCTGGCGCTCGTCTCCGCCCTCTGGTGCCGCTATTGCTACGGCACGACCGACAGCGGCGACGTGATCGAAGCCAATGATCCCAATTGGTCCCGCCTGACTGCCCAGGCCCGATTGGCCCGGGACAACCCCGCCGCCTGGCTGGACATGGCCGACATCTATGGCGAGCTCGGACATTCCCTCACGTTCAGGGCGGCCTTTGCCCAGGCATTGACCTCGCTCTGGTCCATCGGCACCCCCGCCACGCTCGAACGCTACTTGGCAGGCACGCTCTAGCTCCAGTATGGTCCGCGCGGACCAAAGAGAGAGGGCGGCGTGTCGCAAAACCTCCTGGTGGGAGTGGACGTGGGAACAGGCAGTGCCCGGGCCGGCGTCTTCACGCCTGATGGTCGCCTGCTTGGCCGTTCCGAAAACCCAATTGCCATGCGGCGCACCGACGCCAACTTCGCCGAGCACGACAGCGAGGACATCTGGGCTGCGGTCTGCGCCGCCGTGCGTGAAGCCGTTGCCGCGTCCAGCGCCGCCCCCGCCGATGTGGTCGGCATCGCCTTTGACGCCACCTGTTCCCTTGTCGTCCGCGATGCCAATGGCGCGCCGGTCACCGTCGCCAGCGACGGCCAGGACCGCTGGGACACTATCGTCTGGCTCGATCACCGCGCCCTTGAAGAGGCCGATGAATGCACCCGCACCGGCCATGAAGTGCTGCACTATGCCGGTGGCGTCATGTCGCCGGAAATGGAAGTGCCCAAGCTCATGTGGCTCAAGCGCCACCTTCCACAAAGCTGGGCCCGCGCCGGCCAGATGTTCGACCTGGCCGACTTCCTCTCCTGGAAAGCCACCGGCTCGCTGGCCCGCTCGCAATCAACGCTCACCTGCAAATGGACCTATCTGGGCCACGCCGATCAGAAATGGCGGCATGATTTTCTCGCCCGCGTCGGGCTTGACGACCTGATCGAAAAGGCCGCCCTGCCCGACCTTGCCAGCCCCGTGGGCGCGGACCTTGGCCCGCTGACTGCATCGGCTGCCGCCCAGCTTGGCCTCACCACCGCCTGTCGCGTCGGCGCCGGGCTGATCGACGCCCATGCCGGCGCCTTGGGCGTGCTCGGCGCCTTCACCGCCGATGTCGACACCATCGACCGTCACCTGGCGCTGATCGCCGGCACGTCGAGCTGCGTCATGGCCCTTTCGGCCGAGGATCGCCCGACCAATGGAGTCTGGGGCCCCTATTTCGGCGCCGTGCTGCCCGGCGTCTGGCTCAACGAGGGCGGCCAGTCTGCCACCGGCGCCCTGCTCGACCACATCATCCGCTGGCATGGCGCAGGGGGCGAGCCGACCCGCGAAAAGCACCTCGCCATCTGCCGCCGCGTCATGGAACTGCGCGCCACCGAAGGCCTGGCGCTGGCCGGTCGCCTGCATGTCCTACCCGATTTCCATGGCAACCGGTCGCCTCTGGGCGACCCCTTTGCCCGGGGCGTCATTTCCGGCCTGACGCTCGACAGCGACTTCGATTCCCTGTGTCGGCTCTATTGGCGCACCTGTGTCTCCATCGCCCTGGGGGTCCGGCATATCCTGGAAACCCTCAACACCAGGGGCTATTCCATCGATACCCTGCACATCACCGGCGGCCACACCCGCAATCCGCTGCTGATGGAGCTTTATGCCGATGCGACCTTCTGCACCGTGGTCGAGCCATCGACGCCGGACGCAACGCTGCTCGGCATGGCCATGGTCGCCGCCAATGCCGCTGGCCTTCACGCCAGCCTCGACCAGGCCTGTCTTGCCATGCAGCAGGGCGGCACCGCCCGCGCCCCAAATCCGGCGGCCCGTTCTC
This sequence comes from uncultured Devosia sp., assembly GCA_965651655.1. Lineage (GTDB taxonomy): Bacteria > Pseudomonadota > Alphaproteobacteria > Rhizobiales > Devosiaceae > Devosia. The sequence goes on along the minus strand of CBFGTF010000002.1, from coordinate 38,984 downwards.
AGTTTGATCGCGACTACGCCATCTTCCTCGAAATGCTCCGGCAGCGTCAGGTGATCGATGCCCTGGCCTGAGACACGGGCGCACTGCCGCCTATCCTTCTCTCCCAATCCCCGCTAAGCTCTTTTCCGGGAAGTCGAATTCCGTGGCCTTAACGCGAGCGACAAAACTGCATGTCGATCAAAGCCGCCATCTATCACCTGACCCACTACAAATATGATCGGCCGGTCACCCTGCAGCCGCAGATCATTCGCCTGCAGCCGGCGCCGCATTCGCGCACCAAGGTGCTCAGCCACTCCCTGCGGGTCAGTCCGTCCCTGCATTTCGTCAATGTGCAGCAGGACCCCTATGGCAACTTCCTGACGCGCTTCGTCTTTCCCGAGCCGGTGACCGAGCTCAAGATCGAAGTCGACCTCATCGCCGACATGACGGTCTACAACCCGTTCGATTTCTTCGTCGAAGAGAGCGCCGAGACCTGGCCGTTTCAATATCCCGAAGATGTCCGGGCCGATCTCTCCATCTACATGCAGCCCGAGCCGGCCGGGCCGCTGCTCCGGCAGTTCCTCGACAGCATCGACCGCACCCCGCACAATACGGTGACCTTCGTCACCAATCTCAATGCGCGGCTCCAGACCATCGTCAACTACATTGTCCGGCTCGAACCCGGCGTCTGGTCCCCCGAGGAAACCCTGGGCAATGGCAAGGGCTCGTGCCGGGATTCAAGCTGGCTGCTGGTCAATATCCTCAGACATCTTGGCTTTGCCGCGCGCTTCGTTTCCGGCTACCTGATCCAGCTCAAGCCCGATCTCGTGTCGCTCGACGGCCCCGCCGGCACCGACCACGACTTCACCGACCTCCATGCCTGGTGTGAAGTCTATCTCCCCGGCGCCGGCTGGATCGGACTTGACCCGACCTCGGGGCTGCTGACCGGCGAAAGCCATGTGCCGCTGGCCGCCACCCCGCATTACCGGAATGCCGCGCCCATTTCCGGCTTCGCCTCCTTCGCCGAGGTCGATTTCGCCTTCGACATGAAGGTGACCCGCGTGGCCGAACATCCGCGCATCACAAAACCCTTTTCCGACGAAAGCTGGCAGCGGTTGGACGCCCTCGGCAAGCAGGTCGATGCCAGGCTGGCCGAACAGGATGTGCGCCTCACCATGGGCGGCGAGCCAACCTTCGTCTCCATCGATGATTTCGAGGCCGATGAGTGGAATGCCGGTGCCGTCGGCCCCACCAAGCGCAAGCTGGCCGACGACCTCATCCGCCGCCTGCGCGCCCGCTTTGCGCCCAATGGCATGCTTCATCACGGCCAGGGCAAGTGGTATCCCGGAGAAACCCTGCCGCGCTGGACCTTCTCGCTCTATTGGCGCGTCGACGGCAAGCCGGTGTGGCGGGACGAAAGCCTCATCGCCCGCGAAGGCGTCAAGACCGGGGCCACCCACGAAGATGCGCGAAAGTTCCTCGATGCCTTCGCCCGCAATCTGGGCCTGACGGGCGACACCATCGACGAGGCCTATGAGGACCCCGGCGAATGGCTGCTCAAGGAAGCCAACCTGCCCGCCAATGTCGACCCGGCCAATTCCGAGCTGGCGGACCCCGAAGCGCGTTCGCGCATCGCCAAGGTATTCGAACGGGGCCTGACCAATCCCACCGGCTATGTGCTGCCCGTTCAGCGCTGGAACGCCCAGGCCTCCAGCCCCTGGTTGACTGAAAAGTGGAAGACACGCCGCGGCAAGCTGTTCCTGGCCCCCGGCGACAGTCCCGCGGGCTATCGGCTGCCGCTCAGTTCGCTCAAGCACCTGAAGCCCACCGAATACCCGCATGTGGTTCCCATGGATCCCGGCGCGCCGCGTGCCCCCCTGCCCGATCCCGAGGAAATCCTGGCGCGCCAGAAGACCGGGCTTGAAACCGACCCGCGCGCCCAGGCCGCTGCCGGCTTCACCGCTGCCACCGGGCAGCAGGACATCACCGAGCAGGTCATCAGCGAGATCGAGGGCGAGGTCCGCACCGCCGTGACCGCCGAAGTGCGAGAGCATCGCCTCTGCGTCTTCCTCCCGCCGGTCGAAAAGCTCGAGGACTTCCTCGAACTCATTGCTGCGGCCGAGGCAGCGGCAAAGGAGATCGGACAGCCCATTCACCTCGAAGGCTATGGCCCGCCGCACGACCCGCGCCTCAATGTCATCCGTGTCGCCCCCGACCCGGGCGTCATCGAGGTCAATATCCACCCTGCATCGAGCTGGGACGATTGCGTCGCCACCACCAGCGCCGTCTATGAAGAGGCCCGCCTGTGTCGCCTCGGCGCCGACAAGTTCATGATCGACGGCAAGCATGTGGGCACCGGCGGCGGCAATCATGTCGTGGTCGGCGGCGCCACGCCCCATGACAGCCCCTTCCTCCGCCGTCCCGATCTCCTCAAATCGCTGGTGCTGCATTGGCAGCGCCATCCCTCGATGAGCTATCTGTTCTCGGGCATGTTCATCGGCCCCACCAGCCAGGCGCCGCGCCTCGATGAAGCGCGCCACGACAGTCTCTATGAACTGGAAATCGCTCTCGCCCAGGTGCCGGGCCCGGGGGAAGGCATTCCGCCTTTGCCCTGGCTCACCGATCGCCTGTTCCGCAACCTGCTCGTCGACGTCACCGGCAATACACACCGCGCCGAAATCTGCATCGACAAGCTTTACTCCCCCGATGGCCCTACCGGCCGGCTGGGCCTGGTCGAATTCCGCGGCTTCGAAATGCCGCCCAATGCCCGCATGAGCCTGGCCCAGCAATTGCTGGTCCGCGCCCTCATCGCCCGCTATTGGGCCAAGCCCCTTGCCGGCGACTTCACCCGTTGGGGGACCGCGCTGCATGACCGGTTCATGCTTTCCTCCTTTGTCTGGCAGGATTTCCTGGGCGTGCTGGCGGATTTGAAGGAGCATGGCTTCGAGTTCGAGCCCGAATGGTTCGCCGCCCAGCGCGAGTTCCGCTTCCCCTTCTGCGGCGAAGTCAGCGTCGAAGGCGTGAAGCTCGAACTGCATCAGGCGCTCGAACCCTGGCACGTCATGGGCGAACAGGGCGCCATTGGCGGCACCGTGCGTTTCGTGGATTCCTCGGTCGAGCGGATCGAAGTGCGGCTCGAAAGCGACAATCCGGCCCGCTACACCGTCACCTGCAACCAGCGCCCGGTTCCGCTCAGGCCATCGGGGACCAACGGCATGTCCACCGCCGGCGTCCGCTTCAAGGCCTGGCAGCCCGCATCGGGCATGCATCCGGCCATTTCCGTCCACGCCCCGCTGGTCTTTGACATCTACGACACCTGGACCGGCCGGGCCATTGGCGGCTGCACCTATCATGTCGCCCATCCCGGCGGCCGCAACTACGAAACCTTCCCGGTCAATGGCAATGAGGCCGAGGCCCGCCGCCTTGCCCGCTTCGTGCCCCATAACCACACACCCGGCTCCTACCCCCTTCGCCCGGAAAAGCCTGCGGATGACTTCCCGCTGACGCTTGACCTTCGGCGGCCGCCACGGTTCACCTGAGCCATGAGTTCGCGGAATCACCAGACCCGCGGCAAGCCCCCGGCCGGGCCCGGCATCATTGCTGGCTATCGGCTGCTGCCCGGCGTGCCGGACGAGATGATCGACCCGTCCGGCGCCATCAGGCCGGGCTGGGACAAGCTCATGTCGGCCTTCGACGCCTTGGGACCGACTGAACTGGCCGCCCGTTTCGAGCGCGCCGATCAATATCTGCGCGACGCCGGTGTCTTCTACCGCAAATATGACGGCGCCGAGGGCAAGGAACGCGCCTGGCCCCTGGCCCATATTCCGCTGCTGATCGACGAAGCCGACTGGGTGCAGATCTCGAGCGGACTGACCCAGCGCGCCGAACTGCTCGAAGCCATCGTTGCCGATATCTATGGCAACAATACCCTCGTGCAGGAGGGCCTGCTGCCGCCCGAACTGATCGCTCAGAATGGCGAGTTCCTGCGCCCCATGGTCGGCATTCAGCCGGTCAGCGGCCACTACCTGCATTTCTGCGCCTTTGAACTGGGCCGCGGCCCCGACGGCGCCTGGTGGGTTCTGGGCGACCGCACCCAGGCGCCCTCCGGCGCCGGCTTTGCGCTCGAAAACCGCGTCGCCACCACCCGCGCCCTGTCCGACATCTATGCCGATCTCAATATCAAGCGCCTTGCCGGCTTCTTCCGGGGCTTCCGTGACACGCTCTTTGCCCAGGCCCGCCGCGATGGGGGCCGCGTCGGCATTCTCACCCCCGGCCAGCTCAACGAGACCTATTTCGAGCACGCCTATATCGCGCGCTATCTGGGGCTGATGCTGCTTGAAGGCGAGGACCTGGTGGTCGAGGATGGCCAGGTCATGGTGCGCACAGTTGCCGGGTTGAAACCGGTCAGCGTGCTGTGGCGCCGGCTCGATGCCAGCTTCGCCGATCCGCTCGAACTGCGCTACGACAGCCATATCGGCACCCCCGGCATGGTCGACGCGCTGCGCGGCGGCTCGATCTCCATGATCAATGCCCTGGGCACCGGCATTCTCGAAACCCGCGCCCTTGCCGCCTTCATGCCGCGCCTGTGCAAGCACCTGCTCGGCACCGGGCTCGAACTGCCCGAAATCGCCACCTGGTGGTGCGGCCAGGGCGCCGAGCGCGAATTCGTGCTCGACAATTTCGATGGCCTGATGATCGGCCCCGCCTTTTCGACCTCCCTGCCCTTTGACGATCTGCGCGGCACCGCGCTGGGCTCCAGCATGACGGCCGAACAGAAATCCGAGCTCAAGGATCGCATCGCTGCCCAGGGCGGCTTCTATGTCGGGCAGGAACCGGTACGGCTCTCGACAGCCCCCGTCTATGCGGATGGTCGGCTGGAACCCCGGCCCATCACCCTGCGCGTTTATGCGGCCCGCACCGAAACCGGCTGGACCATCATGCCCGGAGGCTTTGCCCGCGTCGGCTCGACCACCGATACGACGGCACTGGCCATGCAGCGCGGTGGCCAGGCGGCCGACGTCTGGGTGCTCTCCTCGAAGCCGGTGGAGCCGGTATCGCTGCTGCCGCGCGAAGGCCAGAAGCTGGTGCGCAATTCGCCGGGAAGCCTGCCCAGCCGCGCCGCCGACAATCTGATCTGGCTGGGGCGCTATGCCGAACGCTGCGAAGCCACGGTGCGCATCCTGCGGGCCTATAATGCGCGGCTGGCCGAACTCTCCAAGCCCGACCTGCCGATCCTGACCCATTGTGCCGCCTTCCTCGACACCATCGATGTCGACGCCACCGAGGCCATGCCGCAGGGCCTGCTGGCCTCGATTGACAGCGCCGTGCACAGTGCCGGCCAGATCCGTGACCGCTTCTCGCCCGATGGCTGGCTGGCGCTCAACGATCTCCAGAAGACCGCAAGGCGCTTTGCCGCCCGCATCAGCACCGGCGACGATTCCACCCGCGCCATGACCGTGCTGCTGCGCAAGCTGGCAGGCTTTTCCGGCCTCGTGCATGAAAACATGTATCGCTTTGCCGGCTGGCGCTTCCTCGAACTGGGACGGCGGCTGGAGCGCGCCATTCAGATGGCTCGCGCTACATCCTGGCTGACATCGGCCGACGCGCCCGACGGCTCGCTCGAAATGCTGCTCGAAATCGGCGACAGCGTCATGTCTCATCGCCGCCGCTACTCGGTCAGCGCCGGAACCCAGAGCGTCGTGGACCTTTTGGTACTCGATCCGCTCAACCCGCGCTCGGTGCTGTTCCAGCTGACCGAGCTGCGGGCGCAGGTCGAGACCTTGCCGGGCGGCATAGACGACGATCAGCTTTCACCGGCCGCCAAGCTCGCCTTGCAGATTCATACCGACCTGGTGATTGCCGAACCGGCAGACATGACACCCGAGCGGCTTGAACGCCTCGCCGGCGATATCGGCATGCTGTCCGGCCTCATCGCCGCAGCCTATTTCACCTGACGCCATGCTGTACGATATCCGCCTGACGCTCGAATATGACTACGACGCGCCTGTCCATGGCGGGCGCCACCATATTCGCGTCGCCCCGGCCAATGTGCCCGGCGTACAGCGGGTCATCGCCGCCTCGCTCACCGTCGATCCCGGGCCGTCCCGCCAGAGCGGCTTTCTGGACTTCTTCGGCAATTCGGTCACCGCCATCACCATGACCGACCCGCACGATACACTGAGCATCCGCCTGTCCGCCCGCGTGCAGGTAGAAGACCTGACACCGCCCGCTGACCTGTCGCCGCCCCTGCCGCAGCTGGCCCGAGAGGTGGCGCAGTATTGGTCCATAGCCCCTGCCAGCCCGCAGCATTTCCTGGCCGCCTCGCCCCGCATCCAGATCGTTCCGGCCATCACCGACTATGTCCGGGACGCGACGGAGGGCGAACACTCGACCCTCTCCATGGCCACCGCGCTCTGCATGGCGATCCACCGGGATTTCGAGTACGACGCCAAGGCCACCGACGTCGAAACCCGCCCCGCCGAGGCCTTCGCCCTCAAGAAGGGCGTCTGTCAGGATTTTGCCCATGTCATGATCGCCGGCCTGCGCGGCATCGGCGTCCCGGCCGGCTATGTTTCGGGGTTCCTGCGCACGAACCCTCCTCCGGGCCAGCCACGCCTCGAAGGCGCCGATGCCATGCATGCCTGGGTGCGGGCCTGGTGTGGCCAGCATGTGGGCTGGGTCGAGTTCGATCCCACCAATGCCATGATCGCCGGAGCCGACCACATCTCCATCGGCCATGGCCGCGACTATGCCGACATTTCGCCCATTGTGGGGGTCCTGCGCACCCATGGCTCGCACGAGACAAGGCAATCGGTGGACGTGCTGCGCGTCGAATAACACGCGCTACGGAACCAATATCATGCTCGCTCCGTTTTCTTGCCACGGGCCAGATGGCGCCGCCAGGAAAGCTCCGGTCATTCCGGATCGCAGGAGACACCAAGATGAGTCACTCCCAGTTCAGGACGATTGACAGGTCAGCCCGCGCCACCACCGCCTATTGGGGTGATGACGTGATGAACCATCAGCCGCGCTTTACCGAGGTGGCCATGGCCCTCCTGCCCGCTTCGCTGATCCTGGCGACCGCTACCGCCCTGCTGGTCGCCATCGTCTAGGGTCGAACAGGCGCACCGGACATTTCCGAGGTTTAGGAGGGTTTCATGACGCTCGGCACAATTCTTCTCATTATTCTCATTCTTCTGCTCATCGGCGCACTGCCGACCTGGGGCTATTCGCGTGGCTTCGGCTACTTCCCCTCGGGTATTCTCGGCGTCGTGCTGGTGGTGGTGCTCATTCTTGTCCTCATGGGACGAGTGTAGCGCTCAAGGCTCAGAAACGGGCACGCCAGGTCCCTCTGGTTTCCATGAATGGAACGTGCCCCTCAGCGGACCGATGGTCGCCCCCCTTTTCGGTCCGCGCCCTTTGTCCCGACAGGCGTCCTCGCTTGTCGGGACTTCTTTTTCCCCCGATTAGCGCTTTGTCCGGGAACTTGGGCAGAGCCCCCGCGTTAAGCGGCTAAGTAAACAAGGAGCGTCCTATGGCTACCACCGCAGACATGGCACCGAACCGTCGCAAGACCGGCAATGGCGGTCGCACCGCTGCCACCAAGACCCCGCTGACCCGCGAGCAGGAACTCGAAGTCCAGGTTTCCCAGCTTCAGGATGATCTCAAGGCCATCACCGAAACGCTGGGCAAGCTGACCGGCGAAAAGGTGGGCGAGGCCAGGTCCCTGGCGACAACCGAGATGCGGCATCTCCAGGCCAGGGGCCAGCAGATGCTCGATGAGGCGCAGGACCAGGCTGGCGAGATGGAAAAGCAGCTCAAGGATACCATTCGCGAAAAGCCCCTGACCGCGGTAGCCGCCGCCGCCGGCATCGGCTTCGTCCTGGCCTTGCTGACCCGGCACTGACCATGGGTCTGCTCGCGCCGCTCGCGGCACTGCTCGGCCTGGAGACGGAAACGCTCCTCGCCCGGGCCAGATCGACGATATTGGTCTATGGACTGATCGCCCTGTTCGGGCTGGTCGCCGCCGGCTTCCTGCTGGCAGCAGGCTACATGGCGCTGGCCCTGCAGGTCGGGGCCATTGGGGCCGCCCTTATCATTGCAGGGAGTTTCGTGCTCCTGGCCCTGGCCGTCTATCTCGGCTCCCTGATCGGGCGGGGCCGCCGCCAGCGTCAGCTGGCCGAACGCCGTCGCGCCAGCGAGACCGGCGCCTTTCTCTCGACCGCGGCAATCACCGCCCTGCCCCTGCTGGCCCGCTCGCCCCTGCTGGTCAAGCTCGGCTTGCCGGCAGCGGCACTGGCTGTCTTCGCCCTGCTCCGCAGCAACGACGAAGATTGAAACATGGCGCGGTAGCGGCCGCCTTCCGGCTGGCTGCTACCATTCCCCGTTCCCGGCCGGCCGGATGACCGAAATCGCTCCGGGATGAATTTTCAGCGTGACCTCGCTCTCCAGGTCAATCAGTTCCCCATCCAGCACCGCATGGGTACCGCGCTTGCGCTTGGGAAATCGCAGCACCACTTCCCGCGCTTCGGTTTCACGCACGGCGGGGTTGGCCCGCCAGCGTCCTGTCATGACGTCAAACACCAGATTGAGCAGTTCATTGGTGGTGACACTGCCTGCAACATAGACCCCCAGCACACCGGCATCGAGCCGCTCGGCGACCGGAACCGGGCTGTCGTCGAGCGGATTGTTGGAGATCGCCACACCAGATGCCGTGAGCCGCACGTCACCGCGGTCCGTATGCAACTCCACCTCAAACCGGGGCGGATTGACGGCCGAGGCCACGATCGCCCGCAGGCTCGCCAGCATCTTGCCCACCCGGCTGCCATAGACCATGCCATTGCGGATACGCACCAGGCGCGCATGAATGCCCACCCCGAACTGGTGCACGAAGGGACGGCCATTGGCGGTCGCAATGTCGATCTGGGCGACAGAACCGCGTGCAATGGCGCGCAGTGCCTGTTCGAGATCGAGGGGCATGCCCAGAGCCCTGGCAAAAAGGTTCATTGTCCCGGCCGGCAAGACGCCCAGGGGCTTGCCGCTCGCGAAGGCCACTGCCGCTGCTGCCGAAATTGTTCCGTCGCCGCCACCGGCCAGCACAGCCTCGACATCCGCGTCCTGCGATGCCGCCTTGAGTTCGGACTCGACCGACTGCCCCGAGACGATCCGGCAATCCAAGTCATGGCCTTCGCTGCCGAAGACCTCCGTCGCTCTGGCGCAGAACGCATCGAGATCCATTGTCCTGAGCGTACCACCGTCGCGATTGAGAATGGCCCTGATCTTCAAAGGATATCGTCCTTGTTGGATGGTACGGCACCGCGTAGCAGGGGCAACAGGATCCTCACTTCCAGCCCGCCGCCTTCCGGGACGCCATAGCTTGGCTCGCCGCCGAACTGTTCGGATAGCTGCCGGATGATGACCGAACCCAGGCCGTTCTCTGTCTCCGCCTCATTCTCTGGCATGCCCACGCCGTCGTCCCGGACCGTGAGCATCGGCATGCCGGCATCGTCGCGCTGGAGGATAACGGCGATTTCGCCTTTCCGGTCCCCCGGGAAGGCATATTTGAGCGCATTGGTCACCAGTTCCCCGACCAGGATCCCGAGGGTCGTCGCATCCCGCGCACTGACCTCGATCGGCGAGAGATCGCCGCGCACCGCGATGCGACCCCCATCGGCCTGGGTTTCGGCAATGTCTTCGAGCACCGCCGAAAGGAATTCATCGGCACTGGCGGTTTCAAGATCATCTCCGAGGCGCAGCCGCCGATGCGCCGATGCCACCGCATGTACCCTGAGCCGGGCAGCCTCCAGGGCGTTGCGGACCCCTTCGGACTTGCTTCGCATCATCTGCAATGCCAGCAGCGAAGACACCGTCGCCAGGGAATTGCCGATCCGGTGGTTGGTGTCCTGCAACAGCGCCTCCACGCGCTGCCGCTCGCGTTCGGCATGGGCCCGCGCCTCTTCGATGTCGCGTGTCCGCTCGGCCACCTCGGCCTCCAGCGCCTCGTTCTGCGTCAAAAGCCCACGATGGCGCTGGGCCAGGGCGCTGACCTGCTTCTGGGTCCGCATCAGGAGCGCATAGGCGAGGATGGCGGCAGCGGTCAGCGCCGCGATCAGCGCCGCCACCAGTCCCGTCCGGGTCTGGTCGATGGCCTGGTTGCGGTTGGCCAGTTTGGCGTCCTCCTCGGCGATGAAATCTTCCAGGGTCCTGCTGACTTCCGCCATCAGCCGTGCACCCATCCCGGTTTCAGTCAGGGTCTGCGCCTCGTCGCTGCGCTGGCTGGTCACCAGTTCGACGGTGCGGTTCATTTCGGCCATCTTGCTGGTGATATCGCCGGTAATGCTGGTGACCCGCGCGCCCTGTCCGGGGTCGTCAGCCGTCATTTCCAGCAGCGCCGCGACCCTTCGGTCCAGGCTGGATACCGCCTCGCGATAGGGTTGCAGGAATTGCGGATCGGCCGTCAGCAGATAGCCGCGCTGGCTGGCCTCGGCCTGGCTGAGCGCATGGGTCAGCTCGCGCGCCGCATTGCGCACTGCATAGGTCTGGTTGATGTCGCGTAGCTGCCGGTCGAACCCCTGCATCAGCATCAGCGCCGCAATGGCCGCCAGGCAGACCAGACCCAGCGATACCCACACCGCGAGGCGCCTGGTGGCGCGCCGTCCGGGCTTAGCGATATCCACGTTAGGGGCTCGGTCCGTCAAGACGCTCATCTCCTGCACCCTTGAGCAACAAGATCGGGAGCAGGTTCAGCTTTGCCTTGTTGCCATGGCAGCATTGAGGCTCGTCCTAGATCAGTGGTCGGACGCGTTCGCCTGGCCCGTCCCATCCGGCGACCCGCGCCAGTTCGGCCGCGTCGAGCACCTGGCAGCTGCGCCCCAGCCAGCGAATGAGCCCGCGATTGGTCAGCTTGCGCAGAGTCTTGTTGGTGTGGACGATGGACAGTCCCAATGTGTCGGCCACATGTTGCTGGGTCAGCGGAATATGGACCGGCCCCTGGCCCAGCCCGACCGACACCGCCCGTTCATGAAGGAAGGCCAGGAGGTAGGCCGCGCGTTCAATCGCGGTGCGCCGTCCAAGGCTGAGCAGGTGATCATCGAGCATCCTCTCCTCGCGCGCCGCCAACCAGGTGACATCGAAGCCCAGGCCCGGATGATTGCGGAACAATTCGTCCAGCCGGTCGCGCTGGAAAACGCAAAGGACCAGCGGCGACAGCGCCTCGACCGAATGCTCCATCTCGCCGATAACCGACCCTTGCAGGCCCACCAGGTCACCCGGCAGCAGATAGTTGAGGATTTGCCGGCGACCGTCGTCGAGCATCTTGAACCGGAAGGCCCAGCCCGAGAGCAGGGTGAATAAATGGGCGCTGTGAGCACCTTCAGAAAGGATCACCGCACCGGCCTCGGCGGTCATCTCGCCAGTCTTGAAGCTGGATACGAATTTTAGCTCCGTGGCCGTGAAGTCGCGAAATATCGGCAATGGCCGCAACGGACACTGCTCGCAGGGCACGCGGCGCCCCGTGGAAGGAAGGACAAGGCTCACGAGATTTCCTGACGCTTTGAAACTCGCACTGCAAACGCGCCAGCCCCCATGCCGTTCCAACATGTCAAAGTTAAATGACAATCTGAGCGGCAAGCCCCATCAGGAGGGTTCATCAGAAGGACGGGATCATGCTGGCCGGTCGCACGGTTCTCGTCGTCGAGACCCAATTTATCATAGCTCTGGGCGTTCAGACGGTGCTCGAAGATCTGGGCGCGTCCAACGTTATCCTGGCCACCAGTGCCGGCGAGGCTCACGCCAATGCCAGCGCTTGGGGCCGTGCCGGCCTTGCCGTCATCGAACTGGAAGCCAACCGTCCCGAACTTATCGAGCTTGCCCGCCAGGTGTCTCAGAGCGGTATCCCGGTCCTGGGCCTGAGCGCCGACACCCGGCTTGCATTCGGCGTGCCGGAATTACCCGGCACACCCATCGTCATCAAGCCGATCCCGGACGAGGACCTGGCCGCGGCCATACTCGACCGCCTGCGTCAGAACCCGTTGCCCGAAGTCACCTGAGCCGAGACAGCATCTGGGCCATAGTCGGATTCGCCTGCGATCTTGAGCAGTTCGGTAAGCCGTGTACGGGCCCGGCTGACCCGGCTCTTCATGGTCCCCACCGCGCATTCGCAGATGGCCGCGGCTTCCTCGTAGGAAAAGCCCGAGGCACCGATCAGGATGATCGCTTCGCGCTGGTCATCCGGCAGCTTGGCCAGCGCCACCTTGAAGTCCTCAAGATCCATCAGGCCATACTGAGACGGGTGCACGGACAATCGCTCCGTAAACACCCCGTCGCTATCCTGAACCTCACGGCCACGTTTGCGCATCTGGCTGTAGAATTCATTGCGCAGGATGGTGAAGAGCCAGGCCTTGATATTAGTGCCCATCTCGAAGCTGGACTGCTTCGCCCAGGCCTTCATCACCGTATCCTGTACCAGGTCATCGGCCTTGTCATGCTTGCCGGTCAGGGAGACCGCGAAGGCACGCAGGCTGGGGAGTGTCGCGAGCATCTCGCGCTTGAAGGACGTTCCCTCGGCGGCCATGCGGTTACTCCCCGCCCTGGTCAGAAGACTTGCCGCCCTGGGCTTTCTCCGCGCTGTCGAGCTTTTCGAGCAGGTCGAGCAATTGCTCAGGAACGCCCTCGTCCTGAACTGCCCCATAGAGCGCACGCAGACGCGAGCCGATATCGGTCGTTGGACCGAGCCCGTCATCTGCCCGCCCCGCCTGCATGCGCACACGTTGCTGGGTCACCAAATTATCCTTCTTCATGCCTTCTAGACCGATCAGTCCCTGGAAATTGCCTTCTTCCCAGCCTGCAATGCATAGTCTCGCAGAAAAGTTCCGCAGGCTTGGAACTTTTATTGCGGATCGGCGTTTTGGGCCATCGTGAGGTTCTGAACCACTAGCGTCACCCTGGGAGTTTTCGTCTATGTCCTTGTCCACGCGGATTGCCCCGCACTTGCCCTACCTGCGGCGTTTTTCCAGAGCCGTTACGGGCTCGCAGACCTCCGGCGATGCCTATGTCGCCGCCACCCTCGAAGCTCTGATTGCCGATATCTCCCTTTTTCCAGAAGCGTCAAACGACCGGATCGCCCTCTACAAGCTGTTTTCCGCTCTTTTCTCGTCCTCGGCTGTTTCCATCCCCGAACCGTCCTCCAGTTTCGCCTGGGAGCAGCGAGCGGCCGCCAACCTGGCCAACCTTGCCCCGGTCCCCCGCCAGGCTTTCCTGCTGGTTGCCGTCGAGGGTTTCAATCACGCGCAGGCTGCAGAAATTCTTTCGGTCAGCGATGACGAATTTGCATCCCTGCTCGATCAGGCCTCCACGGACATCTCCCGTCAGGTCGCCACCGAGATCATGATCATCGAAGATGAACCCCTGATCGCCATGGATATCGAGCAGATGGTGCAGAGCCTGGGGCACACTGTTGTCAGCATCGCCCGCACCCATAAGGAAGCGGTCACCCTGTTCAACCAGACCCGGCCCCGCATGATCCTTGCCGATATCCAGCTGGCCGATGGCAGCTCGGGCATCGACGCGGTCAATGACATCCTGAACACCCATTCGGTGCCGGTCATCTTCATCACCGCCTTTCCAGAGCGCCTGCTCACCGGGGAGCGGCCGGAGCCGACCTTCCTCGTGACCAAGCCGTTCAACCCCGAAATGGTCAAGGCCCTGATCAGCCAGGCGTTGTTCTTCGATGAAGGATCGCGCGCCGCGGCGTGATGGTCGCAAGTTTGGACCAGCAAGGGCCGGCGCAAGCCGGCCTTTTTGCTGTCCGCCGGAACTCGCCGCCTTCACAAGGCGTTGAGAAGACAAGTCAAATCATGGAGTTTCCCATGCTGTATTATGCACTCGTCTTTCTGGTGATCGCCCTGATCGCCGGCGTTCTTGGTTTCGGCGGCATTGCCGGCGCCTCGGCCGGCATCGCGCAGATCCTGTTCTTCCTGTTCCTGGCCTTCCTGGTCATTTCCCTTGTGGTTGGCCTGTTCCGCAGGACCTGACCGACAGGATGAAAACCAGTCCCTGAAACGGCGCCTGCGGGCGCCGTTTTGCTGTCAGGGCGCGGGAAAGATGGTCTCGATCTGCCCCGTGAGCCGATAGACCGCCAACCCGATCCATTCGCGCAGCGCCGTGGACGCCACATCCAGGTTCTGATCGGGCGCTGCAATATCGAGGCCAAGGCCCTGTGTCCCGGTGCTGCGATAATCGGTCGGCCAGGGCACGACGCTCACTCCCGCCTGCCGGAACAGTCCCACCGACCGCGGCATGTGGAACGCCGACGTCACCAGAATGATGCTGCCATCCGTTTCGCCGAGGAAATCGCGGGTGAACTGCGCGTTCTCGGCCGTGTTGCGCGAGTCACCTTCCAGCACCAGCCGGTCCTCTTCAACGCCAAGCCCGACAAAGAAGCGCCGGGCCGTCTCCGCCTCGCTTTCGGTTTCGCCCGACAACAATCCGCCGCCACCCGAGAGCACGATGCGGGCACCGGGATATTGCCTGGCCAGCTGCAGGGTCGTGGTCAGTCGCTCACCGGCATCGTTGAGAGCCACGGTCTGGCGCGCCGAACTGGCTCGCGCCACCGTCGCCCCGCCCAGCATGACGATGGCGCTGACCGTACGCGGCGGGACGTCCGGCGCGGCAAAACGGTCCTCAAGCGGCTGGATCAGCAGATAACCGATGCTGGTAAAGCTGAGCCCGCCAAGGAGGATCACCGCCGCGAACAGGGCCGCCAGGGCCGAACGGCGCCGGTTGAAGACGACCAGCGCCAGCGCGCCCAGGATGAGCAGCAGCACCAGGCTGATCGGCTGGGCAATCAGCCAGAAGATTTTCGAAAGCACGAAGAACATGCCACTTTCCCCACCGCGCGGACGCGGGCAAAACCCGCTTTTTCGCTTGCTATCTCACTGGCTTCTGCTTTTCTACCAATCGGTCAAGATTGCCAGCCTAAATTAGGCAGTCGCCGGTCAGGAAGGCGCCCGACAAGGGCAATGGTGAGCATGAAGCAGGCCGAACCCGCCATCGCGGGGGCATCGCCGGTGGTGGAGCTGCGCGATCTTCACAAGTCCTTTGGGGCGCTGGAAGTGCTCAAGGGCATTTCCTTTGTTGCACTCGAAGGTCAGGTCGTTTCCCTCATCGGTTCCTCCGGATCGGGCAAGTCGACCCTGCTGCGCTGTATCAACATGCTCGAGGTTCCGGATCAGGGCGACGTGCTCATTGATGGCGAAGTCATTGCCCTCAAGGGTGACGGCCAGGGCCGCCGCATCGGCGACGAGAACCAGATCCGCCGCATTCGTTCCGAGCTTGGCATGGTGTTCCAGTCATTCAATCTCTGGGCCCATATGACGATCCTCGAAAACGTCATGGAAGCGCCGCTGGTCGTGCAGAAGCGTGACCGGGCCGAGGTCGAGGCCGAGGCCCGCGCCATGCTCGAAAAGGTGGGAATCGGCGCCAAGGCCGATGCCTATCCCGCCCAGCTCTCCGGTGGCCAGCAGCAGCGCGCCGCCATTGCGCGGGCCCTCTGCATCAATCCGCGCGTCATGCTGTTCGACGAACCCACTTCGGCCCTCGATCCGGAGCTGGAAGTCGAAGTCCTGCGCGTGATCAAGCTGCTCGCCGACGAAGGCCGCACCATGGTGCTGGTCACCCATGACATGGACTTTGCCCGTTCGGTATCGGACCGGGTCATTTTCCTGCATCAGGGCCTGATCGAGGAGGAGGGCACACCCGAAGAGGTGTTTGCCGCCACACGATCAACCCGTCTCAAGCAATTCCTCAATGCCGCCAACCATGCGTGACGCCATTGGGAACCGACCCGGAAAACCGGGCGCTCTACACAACGAACAACCAAACGGAGAACAACCATGAAGAAGATGATGCTGGCCGCAGCAGCCGTCCTGGCGCTCGGCACCCCAGCCTTCGCGCAGGAAACCGTGCGCATCGCCACCGAAGGCGCCTATGCGCCCTGGAACTTCCTCAACGACGCCGGTGAGCCTGCCGGCTACGAAATCGCGCTGGGCAATGCCATCTGCGAGACCGCTGGTCTCTCCTGCGAATGGATCATCAATGATTGGGACTCGATCATCCCGAACCTGCTCGCTGGCAACTACGACCTGATCATGGCCGGCATGTCGATCACCGAGGAGCGTCTCCAGACCATCGACTTCTCGGACAACTACTTCCCGCCCGATCCGTCCAAGTATGTGGCCGCCGCCGGCGCCAACCTCGATTTTGCCAATCTCTCGGGTGCCCGCGTTGGCGTTCAGGGCGGCACCATCCAGGCCGCCTATGCCGAGGAGAATCTCGGTGGCGCCAACACCATCGTCACCTTCTCCACCGCTGACCAGGCCATGGCTGACCTGGCCGCTGGCAATCTCGACACCATCCTGGCCGACGGCGCCTATCTCGAGCCCGTGATTGCCGCCTCCAACGGCGCCCTCGAATTCGTGGGCGAGGATGTCATGATCGGTGGCGGCGTGGGTGCCGGCATCCGCAAGGAAGACACGGACCTCAAGGCAAAGGTCGACGATGCTCTCGCCAGCCTCAAGGCCGACGGCACCGTTGATGCCCTGATCGCCGAATGGTTCGAAGGCAAGGGGCCTTACTTCGCCGAGTAAGTCTCCGGCGCAAACCTGCCTCTCCCGGGTCCGGGAGAGGCAATTAACCGCGGGGCGGCGGCATGTCTGAAGACCTGGCCTTCTGGCTCGGCTACATCACCAATGGCAAGCATTTGACCTGGTACGCGAGTTTCCAGTTCACGATTTATGCCGCCTTGCTCGGCGGGGCCCTTGCCGTGGTCTTTGGCCTCACGGGCGCCACGCTCAAGAATTCCCGCTTCTTCGCCCTGCGTCTTGTCGGCTCGACCTATTCGTCCATCGTGCGCGGCGTGCCCGATGTCCTGTTCTTCCTGTTCTTTCCGCTGGCCTTCGAGCAAGGCGTAGAATGGCTGGTCTCCACTCAGGTCTGCTCGCCCGAGGCCATTGCGGCCCAGACCGCACCCTGGCCGCCCTGCCGCGAGGCCAACTGGTTCCTGGGCACCACCGAATATCTGCTGCTCGCCAGCGTTTCGCTGGGCCTGGTCTATGGCGCCTTCGCCACCAATGTCATTCATGGCGCCATGCGCGCCGTTCCCGCCGGCCAGCTGGAAGCAGCGCGCGCCTATGGCATGAGCGCCGCCCAGGTGCTCTGGCGCGTGCATATCCGCCAGATGTGGGTCTATGCCCTGCCCGGCCTATCCAATGTCTGGATGCTCATCGTCAAGGCCACCTCGCTGCTCTCGCTGCTGCAGATTGCCGATATCGTGCTCTGGGCCGACCGGCTGGGTGCACCCAATTTCCTGCCCGCTGTGGGCCTCGTCCATGACGACTGGCGCTGGCGTTATTATCTCGTGCTCTTCGTCTTCTACATCCTCGTGACCTGGCTGTCCGAGCGTGCCTTCGAGGCGATCATGCGCCGGGCCGGGCGCGGCATCCTCAGCGAGGTGCCCGCCTGATGGAAGGGCTCTTCAACGATCTGGCCATCATGGCGCCGGCAGTGGTCTTCAACATCTACTTCGCCGCCGCATCCATCCCCCTCGGCTTCGTCATGGCGGTGTTCCTGGCCCTGGGAAAAGCCTCGCCCAACCCGCTGATAAACGCCCTTTCGCGCGGCTATATCTACGCCTTCCGCGGCTCGCCGCTCTTTATCCAGTTCTTCATGTTCTATTCGCTGGCCCTCTCGCTGAACCTGACCCTGTGGCGGCCGATGGGCATTTCCGGCTTCGTGCTCCATCCCCTGTTCATGGGGCCGCTTGTGCTGGTGCTCAACACGGCCGCCTATACAGCCGAGATCTTTTATGGCGCCCTGCGCGCCGTGCCGCGCGGCGCGGTCGAGGCCGCCCGTGCCTATGGCATGAGCCGCACCCAGCAGTTCCGCCGCGTCGTCTGGCCCAACCTCATCCGGCTGGCCTGGCCGGCCTATACCAACGAGGTGGTGTTCCTGTTCCACGCCACGGCCATCGTCTATTTCGCCCTGCCGGTGGTCGGGCCGCAGGCCGATTTGATGATCACCGCAAAAACCCTGTTCGAACGCGACTACAATGCATTCCTGCATTTCTCGGTCGCCGCGCTCTACTTCCTCCTGGTCTCGCTGGTGGTGTTCTTCCTGTTTGGCCTGGTCTATCAGCGGCTCATGCGCCACCTTCCGGCCCAGCCCGGCCTGCGTTTTGCTCCCAAGTGGCTTAGGTAACACAATGACCTTTCAGCAGCACTCGACCGTGCTCGCCGGCGACGCGCCCGGCCAATCCACCACGCTCTACTGGTACACCGCCGGTCCCGCCGACGCGCCCACCAAAGTTCATTTGCAGGCCGCGCTCCACGCCGATGAGCAGCCCGGCACCATGGCGCTGCATCATCTGCTGCCCATGCTGCGCGACGCCGACGCTGGCGGCAAACTCAACGCCCGCTTTGTCATCTACCCTTCGGTCAATCCGCTGGGCCTGGCTACCCGCGTGCTGCGTCGCCATATCGGCCGCTATGACCTCGAAACCGGCGTCAATTTCAACCGCCGCTGGCCGGACCTCTATCCGCAGATTGCCGAAGCGATTGCCGGCAAGCTGACCGCAGATCCCAAGGCCAACCTCGCAACCATCCGCAACGCCGTGGGCGAATGGCTCGACCAGCAGCAACCGGTGACAGCCGCACAGCGCCTGCGCCTGCTCATTCTGAAGTCAGCCTACGACGCCGATATCGTTCTCGATCTCCATTGCGATGACGAAAGTCTGAAACATATCTTCACTTCGCCCGACCTGATGCCGGGCCTCCAGGATCTCTCCGACCACATGCAGGTGGCTGCGACCCTAACCGCTGAGGATAGCGGGGGCGGCTCGTTCGATGAGGTGCTGCCCAATCTCTACCGCAAGGCCCGGCGCGCCAACCCGGAACACCCCATCCCCATGGGTGCCGAAACCGCCACGCTGGAATATCGCGGTCAGGCCGATACCCATGACGAAATGGGTCGGGAGGATGCGCAGGGGCTCCATGATTTCTTCGCCGGACGCGGCCTGATTGCCGCAACGCCCCGCGTCGCGCCCTCCGCCCCCGGCCCGACCCCGTTCGAAGCCACCGAGGTGCTGCGCGCCGACCGGCCCGGCCTGCTCGCCTATCGCGTCGGCCTGGGTGACCGGGTCGGCAAGGGCGATGTGGTGGCCGACATCATCGCCATGGATGGGACCGAGGCCTTCATCGCCCGCACGCCGCTGCGCGCCGGAACCGATGGCATCATCCTCTCCCGCGCGAGCGCAAAATACGTCGTGGTGGGATCGTCCGTTGCCAAGATCGTCGGCACCGCCATCCTGCCGGCCCGAGCCGGCGGCTACCTGCTGGAAGATTAGGCTCTATCCAAGGATTCACGTGTCTGTCGTCCCTCGCCCCTCCAGGGGAGAGGGTTGGGGTGAGACGTGAATGCCCCTTGTGGACGCTTGATGCTGAACCCGTCATCCGGCCCTTTAGGCCACCGTCTCCCCTCGGGCGAGAAGGGCCTGACGCCTATTGATTGGATCGGCCCGGACTGGAAACGACCTAGCCTGCCAACGCCTGTTGCTGCTCGGCCATTGGTGCCATCCGTTCGGACAGTGTCGTAAGCAGATAGGCCGGTAGATCATCCGGGGTGAGCGGCCTGGCAAAATAGAAGCCCTGCAGTTGATGGCAGGCAATCTCGGAGAGAAAGGACGCCTGCTCTGCGGTCTCGACGCCCTCGGCGGTAATGCGCAGCTTGAGCGTCTTTGCCATCGACGCGATCGCCCGCAGAATATCCCGGGCGATCGGATCATTGGTCGAGGCTTCCACGAAGGAGCGGTCGATCTTGATCTTGTCGAATGGGAATTTGAGCAGATAGCTCAGTGACGAATATCCGGTGCCGAAATCGTCCATGGCGATCGTGACGCCCAGTGCGCGGATTTCTCCCAGCTTCTCGATGACCTCCTCGGGATTCTCGATCAGAAGGCCCTCGGTGATCTCGATTTCCAGCCGCTTCGGCGCCAGGCCCGATTTGCGCAGCGCCTTCTGCACCACCCGGCCGATATCGGACCGGCGGAAGTGCCGCGCCGAGAGATTGACCGCGACCGTCAGATGCTCCGGCCAGGCCGCCGCCGCAATGCAGGCCTGGTTGATCGTCCAGTCGCCGATATCGACGATCAGGTCGGACTGCTCGGCAATGGCGATGAACTCGGTCGGCGCCACCAGGCCCCTTGTGGGATGGTTCCAGCGGATCAGCGCCTCAAAGCCGGTCGGCAATCCGTCCGCGGCGTTGACGAGTGGCTGGTAGTGCAGCACCAGCTCGTTCTTGGCGATGGCGCTGCGCAGATCGGCTTCGATCAGCCGTCGCTCGCGTTGTTCGGAATCCATCTGGCTTTCAAAGAACCGGTGTGTCGAGCGCCCGTCTGCCTTGGCGCGGTAGAGCGCCAGGTCGGCATTGCGCAACAGATGATCGGGCCGGATGCCATCATCGGGGGCCATGGCAATCCCGATGCTGGCGCCGATCAGGAACATGTCGCCATCGATCACGAAGGGCTCGCGCATGGCATTGACCAGCCGCGCCGCCAGCACTTCGACAGCATCGCGGGCGCCGGCATCGGGGAGCAGGATGGCAAATTCATCGCCACCGAACCGGGCTGCTATGTCGATGTCCTTGAGCTGGGACTGTATGCGCGCCGCCACTTCCGCCAGCAGCCGGTCGCCCGCCATATGGCCCTTGGTGTCATTGACGCCCTTGAACTGGTCCAGGTCGAGGAACATGACCGTAAAGGGAGTGCCATAGCGCTCGAGCCGCGCCACGTTGAGGGCCAGTTGCTCGGTGAACTTGGTCCGGTTCAACAAACCCGTCAGCGAGTCATGGTGCGCAAGCAGGGTAATGCGGCGCTCGGCAATCTTGCGCTCGCTGATATCCGAAGCGGTGCCGAGATAGCCCAGATACTTCCCGGCCTCGTCAAAGGCCGGCTTGCCGGTCAGCCGCCACCAGCATTCCTGGCCGGTGATCATGATCTGGACTTCGACATCCTGGAATGTCTCGCGCGCCGCCATGGCCCGCTCGATCTGGAATACCATCGGATCCGACGGTGCCGTGATTTCCTGCAGGAACACGTTGAAGTCGGCACCGATCAGATCCGCTTCGGTCGCCCCGGTCGCCTTGGTGAAGCCACCGGACAGTCGGTTGACAATACCGGCCTGATCAATGCCCCAGACCCAGTCCGATGCCGTCTGCTCGAACTCCCGCAGCAGGAGACCGATGATCTGGCCCTTTTCCTCCACCAGCATCTCCGAGGCGCGCAGCGCCACGAACGCGGCCGCATGATTGAACACCACGGTCACCAGGATAAAGGTGAAACCGCCGATCAGCGTACCTTGCACCAGGATGTCGCCCGATTGCCCGAGGCCAGTCAGGCCCCGCAGCGAGCCGATGACGATTGGAATGGTGAGCGCTGCAAGAGCCTGCGGATAATTAATGAGCGCGATCAGCGATATGCAAAGCAATCCACCGGCACCCAGCAGGGCCACTGTACGAATGGCGATATCCTGCTCGACCGGCAATACCGAGAGGACCAAGGCCCAAAGCAGGCCCGCGCTCAGGGCCAGCAACACGACCTTCGTTGCCGCGCGGCCAATTGCCTGTCCCGGTAGGGTGCGGGACGCGAGCACCGTGGCGTAGAAATGAATGATATTGATTGCACTCAGAAGGCCCGCCAGTACGCCGAAGCTGGGAAGCCCCCAGGTCACCACCATGAAAACGACCGAGACGATCAGCGAGGCGGCCATCAGCGCCGGAACCATCAGCGCGACCGAGGCGAGTTGCTGGCCAAGCAGCTTTTCCCGCAGGGCGACAGAGAGGCCGTCCGCACCAATGGCACGGTCGACAAATCCATCGATCAGGGAAAAGGCGGCTCCGGGCGCAGACATGGTCCGCACAATGAGCCTTGCGCCTTAATTTTGCGTATTTTTCTGGGTCCGCCCCACTACCGGGGCCGCGACGCGGCCCCGGTGTCATCGCCACAGATCAGGCGTCAGCGCTGCGGCAGTCCCCATTGCGCATGGTCGAGCGCCGTCATTACGCCGCGCAATTCGGCCAGCCCCTTCATCCGCCCTATGGTCGGATAGCCCGGCTGCGAGCGGCGGCCCAGATCATCGAGAATGTCCTGGCCGTGATCGGGCCGCATGGGTATTTCCCAGTCCTTGCGGCCCTCCGCCTTGCGCCGGCGTTCCTCGGAGAGGATGGCAGCGATCAGCGCCACCATGTCGGTATCACCTGCCAGGTGCTCGGCCTCGAAGAACGAGCCGGCAATGTCATCGCTGTCACGTTTGACATTGCGCAGGTGGAGGAAATGCACCTTGGGCCCGAACCGCTCCATCATGCCGGGCAGGTCATTGTCCGGCCGCGCCCCGAGCGAACCCGAGCACAGCGTCATGCCATTGGCCGGGCTGTCGACGGCATCGAGAATGTATTTGTAGTCGGCCTCCGTCGACATGATGCGCGGCAGGCCGAGCAGCGCGAACGGCGGATCATCAGGATGGCAGCAGAGCCTGAGACCCAGGTCTTCGGCCACCGGCACCACCTCTTCGAGGAAGTCGACGAAATGCGCCCGCAATTGCTCGCGGCTGATCGCGCCATATTCATCAAGGTGGTCCTGGACGTCTTCCAGGGACATGGATTCGGTCGATCCGGGCAGGCCCATGGTCACATTGCGCGCCAACTGCCTCTTGTCATCCTCGCTCATCGCCTCGAAACGCCGGGCGGCTTCGTCGGCAATGGCATTGGTGAAGTCCGTGGCCGCCCCGGGCCGCTTGAGGATGTGGATATCGAAAGCCGCGAAGTCATTGATATCAAAGCGCATGCAGGACCCGCCATTGGGCACGGTCCACCGCAGATCCGTGCGCGTCCAGTCCAGCACCGGCATGAAATTGTAGCAGATGGTCTCGATGCCGCTCTCCGCGAGATGCCGCATGGACACCTTGTAGTTCGCGATATGTGCGCGCCAATCGCCCTTCTGCTTCTTGATATCCTCAGTCACAGGCAGGCTTTCCACCACATCCCAGCTAAGGCCCGAAGCAGTCCCGTCCTTGCGAGTCGCGATTTCGGAATGGCGCTTGGCGATCTCCTCGGGCGTCCACACCACCCCATTGGGCACATGGTGCAGTGCGCTCACCACGCCCGCAGCGCCGGCCTGGGTAATGTCATCGATGCTGGTGAGGTCCTTGGGGCCGAACCACCGCCATGTCTGTCGCAACTTCAAGTCTCCATTCGCAAAATTCGAAAATGTCCGGACATGGCCGGACTAGTCGTTGGCCAGCCGCAGCAATGTATCCACATGGCACGG
This sequence comes from uncultured Devosia sp., assembly GCA_965651655.1. GTDB lineage: Bacteria > Pseudomonadota > Alphaproteobacteria > Rhizobiales > Devosiaceae > Devosia. Next base: position 15,634 of record CBFGTF010000002.1, on the reverse strand, counting down.
TGACCTTTCCCGGCACCAGCAGGCGAGGTTCTTGCCCGCCAGGGCCGAGCGGATGACATCGCGTGCCGGTGGCGGCCTGTCCGCCTCGATCTCCCCGGCCATCCAGCGCCCATGGCGCGCTACCGCCTCGGCCTGTGCCGCATCCTTGTCGAGACCGGTCTCCGTCATCACCGCATCGATTGAGAAGGGATTGCCCCAGGGTCCTGGCCGCGCCACCGACTGAGCCGGCAGGCCGTTCAATGCCCGTGACACGGCCTGCAAATCGAACCCGGCCCGGCGCGACAGGACAATCCGCGCCGGCTTCATTTGCGCATGTCCCGGTCGTAGACGAATTTCGGCATTTCCCATTTCAGCACCAGCGCCATTACACGCAACGAAAAGCCCAGACCTATGGCAATGAGCACCATCACGTCGACCGGCATGCCCGCGGTCAACCCCAGGTAATAGGCCACGCCGGTGACCAGCGAGACCGAAGCATAGAGTTCGCCCTGGAAGATCAGCGGAATGTCGTTGCACAGCACGTCGCGCAACACGCCGCCCGCCGTCCCGGTCACCATGCCCGCCACGATGACGATGATCGGATGCACGCCCGCTTCCATGCCGATATTGCAGCCGATCACGGTGAACACCACCAGCCCCAGCGCATCGAGCAGCAGGAACGGCCATTTCAGCTTGTCCACCAGCCGCGCCAGCGGGATCGTCGCCAGCGCCGCGCCACACACCAGCAGCAGAACATAGGGATTTTCGACCCAGACCAACGGATAGTGGTCGAGCAGGATATCGCGCATCGTGCCGCCGCCAAGTGCAGTCACGCAGGCGATCAGGCAGACTCCGAACCAGTCCATGTTCCGCCGCCCGGCCGCCAGCGCCGCCGTCATCGCTTCCACCGTAATGGCAATGTAAAAGGCGATCAGCAGCATGGCGCTTTTCCTCCGCGTCGTCGAAACCGGGTTGCCCGAACGGACGTACGCCACCAGCATGTGCCCGTCGCCCGCCAAGGAAACAAGCCCCATGCGCCAACCCCGCACTGTCCGCGCCCTTGAGGATTTCGGACGCACCCGCCTCAGCGACAGCTTCTTCATGCGCGATTTTCTCTATTCCGAAATCGCCGTCATCAATGGATTCCACAACCTGCCCGATGATCCTGATCTGGCCATCGCCGCTGGCAGGCGGCTGTGCCAAGACCTGCTCGAACCGCTCCAGGCGCGCTTCGGTCGCCTCTCGCTGCGTTCGGCCTATCGTTCGTCCGAGGTCAACGGCTTTGGCAATGCCAACAAGCTCAACTGCGCCACCAACCCGAAGAATTTTGCCGGCCATATCTGGGACAGGCGCGACGCCGAAGGGCGCATGGGCGCCACCGCCTGCGTCATCGTCAATCGCTTCATTCCATATTATGAGCGCACCGGTGACTGGGAAGCGCTCGCCTGGTGGATACACGATCACCTGCCCTATTCCGATATGGAATTCTTCCCCAGATACGCCGCCTTCAACCTGCAATGGCGCGAAGAACCGATCCGCAGAATTTCCAGTTTCATTCCACCCCGCCGCGGCCGCCTGACCGAGCCGGGCAAACCGAACTGGTCCGGCCGGCATGACGCAGCCTATGCCGACATGCTGGCAGAGATCGGCTAAAGGAAGTCCGCGCGGTGCGGGGTGAACACATCCACCAGGCGCCCCTTTTCCAACGCCACCACGCTATGGACCAGTCCGGTGGGGACGATGAAGCTGCCGCCCTGCCCGACCACTTCGGTCACTCCGTCAATCGTCACCTCGAAACTGCCTTCGGCGACATAGCTTACCTGGATATGCGGATGGCTGTGCGGGGCGCCGACGGCGCCCTTGTCGAAGCCGAATTCTACTTGCATCAGCTCGGGCAGGTGGATCAGCACCCGGCGCGTATTGCCCGGCGCCAGTTCGGTCCATTCGGTTTCATCAGGCTGGGCGAAAAGTTTGAATTCAGTCATTGTCATTACCTCGCAAGCCAGCCGCCATCGACCGGGATGACGGCGCCATGCATATAGTTGGAAGCTGGCGCCAGCAGGAACACAGCGGCATCGCCGATATCGGACGGCACGCCCCAGCGACCCGCCGGAATGCGCCCCAGGATCGACGCTGACCGGTCCGGATCATTGCGCAGGGCCTCGGTATTATTGGTCTCGATATAGCCGGGCGCCACCGCATTTACATTGATGCCCTTGGCCGCCCATTCATTGGCAAGAAGTCGGGTAATCCCCAGGACGCCGCTCTTGGATGCGGTGTAGCTGGCGACACGGATGCCACCTTGAAAGCTCAGCATCGAGGCAATATTGACGATCCGCGCCGCCCGTCCGGCTTCTATGGCCTTGCGGCCCAGGGACTGCGACAGGAAGAACATCGTCTTGAGATTGACGTCCATTACCGCGTCCCAGTCCGCCTCGGTGAAGTCCACCGCGTCCACGCGCTTGATGATCCCGGCATTGTTGACCAGGCCGTCGATCACACCATGCTCGGCCCAGGCCTGGTCAAACATGGCCTGTGCGGCGCTGGTCGAGGAGAGGTCAGCCCGGACTTCAGCGAAGTCGGCGCCCTGCCCGGCCATCAGCGACGCCGTCTCTTCCATGGAAGAACGACCCACGCCGATCACCTTGCCGCCTGCCCGGCCGACGCTGAGAGCAATGCCCTGCCCGATGCCGGTATTGGCGCCGGTGACCATCACAGTTCGGCCGCTCAGCGAGAAAGCGCTGAGATCCATCAGCGCAGGTCCTCCATGGCGACCTTTTCGACATCGGTATAATCGACATTGTCGCCGGCCATGGCCCAGATGAAGGTGTAAGCACCGGTGCCGGCACCGCAATGGATCGACCATGGCGGGGAAAGGATCGCCTGTTCATTGCGCACGATCAGGTGCCGGCTCTCGTCCGGTTCGCCCATCAGGTGCACCACAAAGGCATCGGGCTTCAGGTCAAAATAGAGATAGGCCTCCATGCGCCGGTCATGCACATGCGCGGGCATCGTGTTCCACACCGAGCCCGGGGCAAACTGGGTCAGCCCCACGACCAGCTGGCAGCTCTTGAGATCATTTGTGTATTGATAGATTGAGCGTTCGTTTGCAGTTTCGGCGCTGCCGAGGTCGAGCCGCTTTGCTCCCGATTGCTGCATGAGTGTCGTGGGATGGCTCGCATGGGCGGGCGCACTCAGCAGATAGAATTTCGCGCCTTCGCCCGCGAAGCGTACATCCTTGGCGCCCATGCCGACATAGAGCATGTCGCGCGCACCCACAGCGTGCTCTGTGCCATCGACCGAGATGGTGCCGGGCTCTCCGATATTGACCGCAATCAGCTCGCGCCGGTCGAGGAAATTGGTCGTCCCTGTGGGCTTGATCGCTTCGAGCTTGAGCGCGCCGCCATTGGGCACCGCGCCCCCCACCGCCATGCGGTCGTAATGAGTATAGGTCCAGCGCACCTGTCCGTCCGCAAACAGGTCGTCGATCAGGAAGTTCTCCCGCAATTCGCCCGTGCCCATGGCCGCAGCGGTCATGGGATCAATGGCAAAGCGGATATCGAAATCGGTACTCATGGGAACGTCCTAATTTGTCTGATTTTGTTCGGCCAGGCGGCTGCGATATCGATCCTGGCTGCGCGAAAGATGCTCGCGCATCGCCTCGCGGGCGCCATCGGCGTCGCGGGCGGTAATGGCGGTGAGGATGCGGCGATGCTCTTCATGCAGCCCCACCTGATATTCATAGGTCAGCACACTCTCCGTGCCCCATGGCGAGGCCACGTCACACGGAATGGTGCGACTTCCAAGCGCATCGAGCACTTCGAGATAGAACGGATTGTTGGTCGCGGTCGCGATGGCGCGGTGAAAGGCAAAGTCCGTCTTTCCGGTCGGCGTGCCCTGCGAGAGCAGTCTTCCGAATTCATTCCAGGCCTCCTGGATCGCGGCGACCTGGCTGGTGCTGTGACGTTGCGCGGCCAGCCCGGCCGACTCGATCTCGATACCCATGCGCACTTCGAGCACATTGAGGGCCACCGAAATCTTGTTCGAGCGCTCCCCCGCAATGGCGCTGAAAGCCGAACTCGCCTGCGCCATCACGAAGACACCGGCGCCCTGGCGCGGCTGCACCATACCGTCCGCAGCCAGCGCCGCAATGGCCTCGCGCACCACGGTGCGGCTGACCCCGAAATGGGTGGTCAACTGGCTCTCGGTCGGCAGCTTTTCACCCGGGCCGAACTCGCCCGCACCAATGCGCTTGCGCAGCGCATCGACGACCATTTCGGCGAGCTTTGGCTTTCGGGCCGGCAGCGAAGCGTCGATCAGGGACATGGCATCACCGGAACAGGCTCGGCAGCCACAGCGACAGGGCCGGGATATAGGTGACCATTCCCAGCACGACAATTCCCGCCAGATAGAACGGCCAGATGCTGCGCATGGCTGTCCAGATGGAGATCTTGCCCACCGCTGCGGCCACGAACTGCACCGGCCCCAGGGGCGGCGTATTGAGGCCGATGCCCAGGTTGAGGATCATGATGACCCCGAAATGCACCGGATCGACGCCGAAGCTGGAGACCATGGGCAGGAAGATGGGTGTGGTGATGATGATCAGCGGCCCCATGTCCATGAAGGTGCCGAGCAGCAGCAGCAGCACATTGATGAGCAACAATACCATCAGCGGATCACTGGTCAGCTGCGTCACCATTTCGGTCAGCATCGGGGCAACCCGCATATAGGCCATTAGCCAACCGAACGAAGCGGCAGCACCAATGATGAACAGCACCATTGCGGTCGTGCGCACCGCGCCGATGACGCAATGGACGAAGTTCGACCAGCCCATCGAGCGATAGACGATCAGTGTCACCAGCAGGGCATAGATGACGGCGATACAGGAGCTTTCCGTTGCCGTGAATATACCCGAGCGCACGCCGCCAAAGATGATGGCAATCAGCATCAGGCCCGGAATGGAAATCAGGAAATACTGGAATGCCCTGGCAAAGCCGGGGAAGGGCTCGGTGGGATAGCCGCGCTTGCGCGCCACAATATAGGCTGTGATCATCAGCGCCAGCGCCAGCAGCAGGCCGGGAATGACGCCGGCCGTGAACAGGTCGGCAATGGAAATGCGACCACCGCCCGAAAGCGAATAAATGATCATGTTGTGGCTGGGCGGCAGCAACAGGGCGATCAGCGCCGCCATCGAGGTGACGTTCACCGCATAGTCGGCGCCATAACCGCGCGCCTTCATCTGTGGGATCATGATGCCGCCCACGGCTGCAGCCTCGGCCACGGCCGAGCCGGAAATGCCGCCAAACAGGGTCGATGCCACGATATTGACCTGGCCGAGCCCGCCGCGCACATGCCCGATGATCGAGCCGGCAAAGGAAATGATCCGCGCCGCGATTCCGCCGCGCATCATCAGGTCACCGGCAAAGATGAAGAACGGAATGGCCATCAGGGTGAAGGCCGACACGCCCGAATTGAGCTGCTGGAACACCACCACCGGCGGGCGTCCCAGATAGACGATCGTGGCGAGGCTGGCGATGCCCAGGCAAAAGGCGATGGGCGTGCCGACAATCATGAGGCCGCCGAAAACGCCGAAAAGGACCCAATATTCCATCGTGATCAGACCTCGGTAATGACGGGTTCGGTGGAATCGGCATCGACAGGTTCGCCGGCCAGGCGCAGAGCCATGCGCTCCAGGACAAACAGGCAGATCAAGGCGCCGGAAACCACAATGGGGAGATAGGTGACGGTCTGGGGCAGGCCCAGCACTGGTATGCGCACGCTGGCGCCGCGGATGGCGAGTTCGCCGCCAAACCAGACCATGCCGAAGCCAAAGCCGAATATGGCCACATCACTTACGCTGCGCAGCCAGGGCCTGGCACTGTCCGGCAGCGCATAGAGCAACACGTCAAATCCCATGTGGAATCTTTCGCGCACGCCGACGGCCGCGCCAAGAAAGATGAACCAGCTCATGATCTGGATGGAGGCCGCCTCGGTCCATGACGGCGAGGAATTGATCACGTAGCGCATGAACACCTGGTACGCCACCAGGCCCGTCATGGTCACAAGGCCGGCCCCGGCCAGCCACAGCGCGAGTGTAGACAGCGCGTGAAATACCCGGCTGGCCGATAGGAGCCCGCTTTTCATCGGCTCAATCTCCTTGAATCAGAAGCCGGGCCGGCCCAGGGCCGACCCGGCGATAGGCATCAGCCCTCGGTGGCCTGGATGCGGGCCACCAGATCCTGCAGGGCGGGATCGGTAACATATTTCTCGTATACCGGCTTCATCGCGTCAATGAACGGTGCCTTGTCGACTTCATTGATCGTGACGCCGAGCGCCTCGACCTTGGCCTTGGATTCCACTTCCTTGGCCGCCCAGAGTTCGCGCTGATAGGCGACAGATTCCTTGGCAGCTTCACGCATCGCGGCCTGGTCTTCAGCACTCAGGCCATCCCAGACGATCTTGGAAACCACGAGTACTTCGGGCACCATCAGGTGCTCGTTGAGCGAGTAATACTGGGCCACTTCGGCATGACCGGCAGTGTCGAAGCTGGGGTAGTTGTTCTCGGCGCCGTCGATAACGCCGGTCTGGATACCCGAATAGACTTCACCATAGGGCATCGGCGTGGCATTGCCGCCCAGGGCCGCAACCATGTCCACGAAAATGTCCGAACCCATGACGCGGAACTTCATGCCTTCCATGTCGGCCAGGGTATTGATCGGCTTCTGGCTGTTGTAGAAGGAACGGGCGCCGCCGTCGTAATAGGCGAGTGCGACAACGTCCACGGCATCGAACGCCGCCAGGATTTCTTCGCCGATCGGGCCGTCGAGAACATTGTGGAAATGCTCGGTCGAACGGAAGATATAGGGCAGCTGGGTCACGGTAGCCGCCGGCACCTGGGTGCCGAAAGCGCCGATCGAGATGCGATTCAGGTCGATCACGCCGAACTGGGTCTGCTCGATCGTGTCCGCTTCCTGGCCAAGCTGGGCCGAGTGGAACACTTCGACCGAATAGCGGCCATCTGTCTTTTCCGAGAGCAGCTCACCGAACTTTTTCACAGCCTCGACAGTCGGATAGCCGTCAGGATGGGTGTCGGAAGAGCGCAGCACGGTCTGGGCGCTGGCGGTCGAAAGCATAAGCGTCGTTGCGACGACGGCCGCAGCCGCCACCTTAGGCAGATGAAACATGGTTGTCCTCCCAATATGTCTCATGAACCGGCCGCACGTTTGTCCCTGGCCGGCTCGAACGGCGGGTCATCCCACCGTGGGCGCGCTTTTTCGTTGCCGATCCGCGCGCCTTGGCTGAAACTGGTATGGAAGTTAAAGTGACAAGTCAACATACAATAACTCGTATGTTGTATGATGACTTCTAGCGCAATTGGTATTCGTGATCGGGAACAAGCAAAAACCCCGGACGGCTGCCCGGGGTGTCAGAATGCGTCGTGCGAGGGTCCTGGACCCCTTTGATGAACGGCTTTGGCGCTAGATGTGGATCGCGCCGTCGCCCAGCGACAGCGCCGCCTCTCGAATCGCTTCGCTCAGCGTCGGATGCGCATGGGTGGTGCGGGCCAGGTCTTCCGAAGCCCCGGAGAATTCCATCAACGTCACCAGCTCGTGGATCATCTCGCCGGCATTCTTGCCAACGATATGCGCCCCCAGCACGCGATCGGTCTCGACATCGGCGAGAATCTTGACGAAGCCCTGCGTCGCCAGCATGGCCTTGGCGCGACCATTGGCTGTGAAGGGGAACTTGCCGATCTTGTAATTGATGCCCTCGGCCTTGAGCTCGTCCTCGGTCTTGCCCACCGAGGCGACTTCGGGATTGGTATAGACCACCGCCGGAATGGCCGCATAGTTCACATGCCCGGCCTGGCCCGAGAGAATTTCCGCCACCGCAATGCCTTCATCCTCGGCCTTGTGCGCCAGCATCGGGCCGGTAATGACGTCGCCAATGGCGTAGATGCCGTCGACCGAGCTCTTGTAATGCGCATCGACACGCACCCGGCCGCGCTCGTCCAGCGCCACCCCGGCAAGGTCCAGGCCCAACCCTTCGGTAAAGGGCTTGCGACCGATGGCCACCAGCGCCACATCGGCATCGAGCACCTCGGCCTCACCGCCCTTGGCCGGCTCCACCTTGACCTTGAGCGAACCGTCTTCCTGCTTTTCGACCCCGGCCACCTTGCTCGAAAGCTTGAATTCCATGCCCTGCTTCTGCAGCATGCGCTGGAACTGGCGGGCCACTTCGCTGTCCATGCCCGGCAGGATGCGGTCGAGATATTCAACCACCGTCACCTGGGCGCCTAGGCGCATCCACACCGAGCCAAGCTCCAGCCCGATCACCCCGGCTCCGATGACCACCAGCCGGTTGGGGACCTTGTCCAGGACCAGCCCGCCGGTGGAGGTAACGACGGTCTTTTCGTCGATCTCGATGCCCGGCAGGTTCGCCGACACCGATCCGGTGGCGATCACGATATTCTTGGTGAGAATCTCGACCTGCGAACCGGACTGCGGCGTCACCAGCACCTTGCCGGCCGCCGGGATCGACCCGATGCCGCGGAACACGGTGATCTTGTTCTTCTTGAACAGATAATCCACGCCGCCGACATTGGAGGCGACGGTCTCGGAGCGATGGGTCTGCATCTGCTTGAGATTGAGCTGGGGGGCGGGAATATCGATGCCCAGCGCCTTGAAGCCATGCCCTGCCTCTTCGAACAGTTCGGAGGCGTGCAGCAGTGCCTTGGAAGGGATACAGCCGATATTGAGGCAGGTGCCGCCCAGGGTCGCCCATTTCTCCACCACGGCCACTTTCATGCCCAGCTGCGCCGCGCGAATGGCGCAGACATAGCCGCCCGGGCCCGAGCCGATGATGGTAAGGTCGAATTGGTCTGCCATTGTCTTTCAAGCCCCAGAGAGTTTGTCAGCGCTGTTGAGCGAGTGCCACACGCACTGCCAACGCCAGGAATGTAATGCCGGTGACCCGATTAAACCACCGGCCGAAACGGAAAAAGCCCTGCCGCACCGAAGCTGTCGTAAAGAAGATCGACACCAGTGCGAACCAGGCAAAAAGCATTAGGCTCATGCTGCCCACATAGACCACCTTGGTCTGCCCCGCCGTTTCCACCGACACCAGCGAGGTGAACAGCGCCAGGAAGAACAGCACCGCCTTGGGATTGAGCAGGTTGGTCAGGAAACCCAGTGCAAACGCCGCCATGTCTCCCTTGCGGGCTGCGGCGTGCTCACCCACCATCGGCGGTTGCGGCGGCGGACTGCGCAGGGCCGCAATCGCCAGCCAGACGAGATAGGCTGCGCCAGCCCATTTGAGGATGTTGAACAGCAGCAGCGACTGTCCCACGATCACACCCACACCCAGCAGCGTGTAGCTGCCATGCACCAGGATCGAGGTGGCAATGCCCGCTGAAGTGAGCAGCGCCTCGCGCCGTCCATGCACGACCGACTGGCGCAGCACCATGGCAAAATCGGCACCCGGAATGACCGCATTGATGCCAAAGGCCAGCATCAGGCCAGCAAATTCAAGCCAGGGAAAATCCATTGGTCGTCACCGCCGCAACAAGTGTGCACAGGGTTACACCAGCGTGCATCAAGGGGCAACGCAGACCGACACAAGTCCCCCTGCCCTATGGGCAAGACCCGGGAAAATCTGGAAGAGCGTGACGTGTCTAGATCGCCACGCCGACAAACAGCATGAGCAGCCCGATCAGCGACACCGTCCAGAATGCCGAGCGCATCAGCGGCACGTCGATGAAATAGGCGGGCAGATAGGCCCAGCGCGCCCAGAACCATATCTGCGCGCCCCATTGGGTCAGCCCATTCGACCGGCCTGTCAACTCGGTCGCCACCGCCAATGCGATGAAGATGCCATAGGTCTCGAGAAAATTACGCAGGGCCCGGTTGCCGCGCGCCGCCCACTTGTTCGGCGGGCGCTCATTGTCGCGCTGCGTGCCGGCAAACCTGATCCCATAGTCCAGGCGATAGGCCGTGGACTGAACCCCGAGATAGGCAAAGGCCAGAGCGGCACTCCAGATCAGAAGGGTCAGTTCAACGCTCATGTGGCTCTCCAACAACTGCCAGCACTACGACAGGCATGGGCCTCTGGATCACATGATTTTATTTGTTTGCCAACCACTTGGATGCCACTCAGGACGCCGAAATCTCCTGCGCGCGCTTCAATACACCGGGCAATTGCTGGTCGATATCGAGCGCCTCGCTCTCGATCTGGTTGAGGAAGGCCTTGCAGAATACATTCTTGTCGGGCGCCTGGTTATAGGCAGTCATGATCTGGCTGCCGCCATAGGTCGCGGCAGCCTCCTGTTGCCCCTCGACCCCACCGCCGAGCCGAGCGATCACCCGGTCCGCAAGGTCGAGATAGCCGATATTGCGCAGATACCAGTTTGCAGCCGCCTCGGTATAGGCGCCGTCGAGCCCGGTGGTCTCGTAGCAATGCGTCGTCATCACATCGACAATGGCCTTGGAGCCATGAAACGCCATCAACTCGCCCACAAGCGCGGGATCGGCCGCCTCCTGCGCTGCCGCCGGCAAAGCCAGCATCGCCAGGGCCGCACCCAGAACCACTCTTGCTCGCAACACCAAATTCTCCAGAACCAGACCCGATTGGCGTCCACTGTCTCTGCATATCGCCGCCAAACGCTAACAGAGTGTTACTGCGCCTGCGCGCCAGCACGCACCAATTGGTGACCACAAAAAAGGCCCGCCGAAGCGGGCCTTTCAAACAGCAGAAGGTGGCGAAACTTAGAGGTCCAGCACCAGGCGCTCGGGCGCCTCCAGGCTTTCCTTGACGCGGACGAGGAAGGTGACGGCTTCCTTGCCATCGACGATCCGGTGATCATAGCTCAGCGCCAGGTACATCATCGGGCGGATCACGATCTGGCCGCCGACCACGACCGGACGTTCCTGGATCTTGTGCATGCCCAGAATACCCGATTGCGGGGCATTGAGGATGGGCGTCGACATCAGCGAACCATAGACACCACCATTGGAGATGGTGAAGGTGCCGCCCTGCATGTCGGCCATGGAGAGCTGGCCGTCACGGGCCTTCTTGCCCAGATTGCCGATTTCCTTCTCGATCTCGGCAATGCTCATCTGGTCGGCATTGCGCACCACCGGAACCACCAGGCCCTTGTCGGTGCCCACGGCCACGCCGATATGGGCATATTGCTTGTAGATCAGGTCATCGCCATCGATCTCGGCATTGACCGCCGGGATTTCCTTGAGCGCATGCACCACCGCCTTGGTGAAGAAGCCCATGAAGCCAAGCTTCACGCCATGCTTCTTCTCGAACAGCTCCTTGTAGGAATTCCTGAGGTCCATCACCGGCTTCATGTCCACCTCGTTGAAGGTGGTGAGCATGGCGGCGGTGTTCTGGGCGTCCTTGAGGCGACGCGCAATGGTCTGGCGCAGGCGGGTCATCTTGACCCGCTCCTCATTGGCAGCATCATCGGCGGCAACAGGCGCGCGCGGGGTGGCAGGCGCCTTGGCTTCAGCCGGAGCGGGCGCAGCGGCAACCGGTGCAGCAGCCGGAGCGGCGGGCCTGGCGAGCGATGCCAGCACGTCTTCCTTGAGCACCTGGCCCGACTTGCCCGAACCGGCGATCGAGTCGGCATCAAGGCCCTTCTCGTTGATCATTTTCTGGGCCGAGGGTGCCGGAGCGCGATCGGTTGCCGTGGTCGGCTGTGGCGCCGGCTCCGGCTTGATGTCCTCGGGACCGGCAGCATTGTTGGCAGGGGCCTGGCTCTTGGCTTCTGCCGCAGGGGCAGCAGCCGGCGCCGAGGCAGCAGCGCCCGAACCGGCGGCAATGGCGCCCAGCAGCGCGCCGACATCGACGGTTTCGCCCGGCTTGGCGGCAATGGCTTCCAGCACACCAGCGGCAGGCGCCGGCACCTCGATGGTCACCTTGTCGGTTTCGAGTTCGACAATGGGTTCGTCGGCCGCGACACTGTCGCCGACCTGCTTGAACCACTGGCCGATCGTGGCTTCGGTAACGCTTTCACCCAGGGTCGGGACGCGGATTTCTGTCGACATTGAATTGTGTCCTTCAAGAGCGCTTCCAGCAAAAGTGGCAACGGTTTTGCGGTTCGGAAGCGCGACAAAAAATACTTTAGATCAGTTCACCGTTTCAGCGAAACGATGAACTGATCGACTCGGGTTACGGCGCGAACGCGTCGTCGAGGAATTCCTGGAGCTGCGCCAGGTGGGTACGCATGAGGCCGGTCGCCGGCGAGGCAGCGGCCTTGCGGCCGACATAGCGGACGCGCTGACCATCACGGCCCATCTGGTCGAGAACCCATTCCACATAGGGCTGGATGAACGTCCAGGCGCCCATATTGCGCGGCTCTTCCTGGCACCAGACTACGTCCGCATTGGGGAAGCGGCTCAACTCGTCCAGCACGGCCTTGGCCGGGAACGGATAGAGCTGCTCGACACGCAGCAGATAGACATCGTTGATGCCCTTCTTTTCGCGGTCTTCCAGCAGGTCGTAATAGACCTTGCCGGTACACAGCACCACGCGCCGGATCTTGTCGTCCGCAGCCAGTTTGATGGTGGTCTTGGGCAGGCCCGGCGCTTCCGCATCGTCCCAGAGCAGGCGATGGAAGACGCTGTCCGGCCCCAGTTCGACCAGGCCCGAGATGGCGCGCTTGTGGCGCAGCAGGCTCTTGGGCGTCATCAGGATCAGTGGCTTGCGGAAGTCGCGCTTCAGCTGGCGCCTGAGAATGTGGAAGTAATTGGCCGGGGTGGTGCAGTTTGCAACCTGCATATTGTCTTCGGCACACAGCTGCAGGAAGCGTTCCGGACGGGCCGAGGAATGCTCCGGACCCTGGCCCTCATAGCCATGGGGCAGCAGCATCACCAGGCCCGACATGCGGAACCACTTGCGTTCGCCCGAGGAGATGAACTGGTCGATGACGACCTGCGCGCCGTTCACGAAGTCACCGAACTGCGCCTCCCACAGGGTCAGCGCGCGCGGCTCGGCCAGGCTGTAGCCATATTCGAAACCCAGCACAGCTTCTTCCGAGAGCATCGAATTGATGACCTCGTAGCGCGACTGGTCCGGCGAGAGATTGTTGAGCGGGGTATAGGTCTTTGCCTCGACCATCTGGTCGTTGAGCACCGAGTGGCGCTGGCTGAACGTACCGCGTTCGCAGTCCTGGCCGGAAAGGCGCACCGGGTGCCCCTCGGTGACCAGCGTGCCGAATGCCAGCGCCTCGGCCGTGGCCCAATCGATGCCCTCGCCCGATTCAATGGCGCTGAGTCGATTGTCCATGAAGCGCTTCACGGTCTTGTGGACGTTGAAGTCGGCCGGAACCTGGGCCAGCTTGGTGCCGATCTCGACCAGCTTGTCGATGGCAACGCCCGTCTCGCCGCGCCGCGGACCCTCGTCTTCGGCGGGCTTGAAGCTCTTCCACTGGCCGTCGAGCCAGTCGGCCTTGTTGGGGCGATAGTCCTGGCCAGCCTCGAACTCGGTTTCGAGCGACGCGCGCCAATCGGCCTTGAGCTTGTCGACCTCGGCCTGTGACACCAGGCCTTCGCCGATCAGCTTCTCCGAATAGAGCTCCAGCGTGGTCTTGTGACCGCGGATCTTGGAGTACATCGTGGGCTGGGTGAAGCTTGGCTCGTCGCCTTCATTGTGGCCGAAGCGGCGATAGCAGAACATGTCGATGACGACGGGACGGCCGAATTTCTGGCGGTATTCGACCGCCACCTTGGCCGCAAACACCACCGCCTCGGGATCATCGCCATTCACATGCAGCACCGGCGCCTCGATCATCTTGGCGACGTCTGTGGGGTAAGGCGAGGACCGCGAATACATCGGCGAGGTGGTAAAGCCGATCTGGTTGTTGATCACGAAATGGATCGAGCCGCCGGTCCGGTGACCCTTGAGGCCCGAAAGCCCCAGGCATTCGGCAATCACGCCCTGCCCGGCAAAGGCAGCGTCACCATGGATCAGCAGCGGCAGCACCATGGAGCGATCCGGCTTGCCGTCGGTGGCGATATTCACCAGCCGGGCATCGGGCGCGATATGCTGGTCCTGCTTGGCGCGGGCCTTGCCCAGCACCACCGGATCGACGATCTCGAGATGGCTCGGGTTGGCCGTGAGCGACAGGTGAACCTTGTTGCCGTCGAAATCACGGTCGGACGAAGCCCCCAGATGGTACTTCACGTCGCCCGAACCCTCGACATCGTCGGGATAGAAGGCGCCGCCCTTGAACTCGTGGAACAGGGCGCGATGCGGCTTCTGCATCACCTGGGTCAGCACGTTGAGACGGCCGCGATGCGCCATGCCCAGCACGATGTCCTTGATGCCCAGCGCGCCGCCGCGCTTGATGATCTGCTCAAGCGCCGGAATGGTGGCTTCGCCGCCATCAAGGCCGAAGCGCTTGGTGCCGGTATATTTGACGTCGATGAACTTCTCGAAGCCCTCGGCCTCGACCAGCTTGGAGAGGATCGCCTTCTTGCCCTCGGGGGTGAAGGTGATTTCCTTGTCCGGCCCCTCGATGCGCTCCTGGATCCACTGCTTGGCTTCGGGATCGGAGATATGCATGAACTCGATGCCCAGCGTACCGCAATAGGTTCGCTTGAGAATGGCCAGCATCTCGGGGATGGTGGCGTATTCGAGCCCCAGATAATTATCGATGAAGATCTTGCGGCTGTAGTCGGCATCGACAAAGCCATAGCTCTTGGGATCAAGCTCGGGCGCCGGCTCGTCGGTCTTGAGCTTGAGCGGGTCGAGATCGGCATGCAGGTGTCCGCGCATGCGATAGGCGCGGATCATCATGATGGCGCGGATCGAATCGCGCGTGGCCTGCAGCACGTCCTTGGCGCCGGGCGCCGGCTTGCCTTCAGCGGCGGCTTGCTTGGTAACGGCCTTTTCGACCTTCAGGGCCGCCTGGCCCCAATCGCCATCGAGCGCACTGACCAGCTCGCCGCCCTCGGGCTGCGGCCAGTCCTTGCGGCCCCAGCTGGGTCCCTCGGCATTTTTCTGGGCCTGGTCCTGGCTGTCGTCGAGCCTGGAAAAGAAGCTCGACCAGGTCTCATCCACGCTGGAAGGATCGGTTTTGAACCGGGAATAGAGTTGTTCGATGTAGTCGGCGTTCCCCCCATAGAGGAACGAGGTCAGCAAGAACGTGTCGTTCTTTTCCTGTCGTGTCATCGCGTGTTTCGCAGGACCTTGCGCCCTGCCATCCTTCTCAACGAACCAGCCTCGATTATCGGAGCCAGTGTCAAATGCGGTCATCCAAAAGTGGGGCGAATATTGACCGCGTTTCCTTTGTATCTTGTTAAGACTTGCGGCGCCCCGCAAGGCGCCGCGGCTCACTCGATTGTGTTTTCAACCGGCCATGCCCGGGATTAGCACCGAACCATGTCCGAACCACGACCGACATTGGTCGCATTGGTGTTCCTTGGCACCGCGTATTGAACCCGATCCGATCCACACGCTGAGCCGCCCTCGGGCTCGACCCGAGGGCCACCGTTCACATTCTCGGACCGCCGGTTTGCGCCGACTGGTCCTCGGGTCAAGCCCGAGGACGGCCCGGAGAAACACGAAGCCCTGTGGGCCCGATCCATCAGCCCTTAAGAACTTCCACCAGCGTCTTGCCGATGCGCGCCGGCGAGGACGATACCTT
>CBFGTF010000001.1:0-93178 GCA_965651655.1 uncultured Devosia sp. | reverse complement strand
GAAGGGCTCGCATGTCTTCAATCATCCACGTCAATGGCCGCCAGATCTATGACAGTCGCGGCAATCCGACCGTCGAAGTCGATGTGGTGCTGGACGACGGCAGCTTTGGCCGCGCCGCGGTGCCCTCCGGCGCCTCGACCGGCGCCCACGAAGCGGTGGAACTGCGCGACGGCGGCAAGCTCTATATGGGCAAGGGCGTCACCCAGGCGGTCGAGAACGTCAACACGGTCATCGCCGACGAAATCCAGGGCATGGACGCGCTCGACCAGCTCGCCATCGACCAGGCCATGATCGATCTCGACGGCACCCCCAACAAGGGCCGTATCGGCGCCAATGCCATTCTCGGTGTGTCGCTGGCCGTGGCCAAGGCCGCCGCCGAATCGAGCGAACTGCCCTTCTATCGCTATATCGGCGGTCCGAACGCCCATGTCCTGCCCGTGCCGATGATGAACATCATCAATGGCGGCGAGCATGCCGATAACCCCATCGACATGCAGGAATTCATGATCCTGCCGGCCGGCGCCACCTCGATTGCCGATGCGGTGCGGATCGGTGCGGAAATCTTCCACACGCTCAAGAAGGGCCTCTCGGCCGAGGGCCACAACACTGCCGTGGGTGACGAGGGTGGTTTTGCCCCGAACCTCAAGAGCGCCGATGATGCCCTGGGCTTCATCATGCGTTCCATCGAAAAGGCCGGCTACAAGCCGGGCGAGGACATTTTCCTCGGCCTCGATTGCGCTGCGACCGAATATTACAAGAACGGCAAATACGAGATGGTGGGCGAGGGCAAGTCGCTCTCCTCGGACGAAAATGTCCGCTTCCTCGAAGACCTGGCCAATCGCTATCCGATCATCACCATCGAAGACGGCATGGCCGAGGACGACTGGGATGGCTGGAAGGCGCTCACCGACGCCATCGGCAAGAAGGTGCAGCTCGTCGGCGACGATCTCTTCGTCACCAATACCTCGCGCCTGGTCTCGGGCATCAAGATGGGCGTCGCCAACTCGATCCTGGTGAAGGTCAACCAGATCGGCTCGCTCTCCGAGACGCTCAACGCCGTCGATACCGCGCACCGCGCCGGCTACACCTCGGTGATGTCGCACCGCTCGGGCGAAACCGAGGATTCGACCATTGCCGACCTCGCCGTTGCGCTCAATTGCGGGCAGATCAAGACCGGTTCGCTCAGCCGTTCGGACCGTCTGGCCAAGTACAACCAGTTGATCCGTATCGAGGAACAGCTGGGCTCCTCGGCCAAATATGCCGGCTATTCGGTGGTCAAGGGCCGCTGATCGCTTCGATCCGGTTTGAAATGCAGAAGCCCGGCAGCAATGCCGGGCTTTTACATGGGTGACACCTGGAGAGCAGCGGTCTGTCGGCACCCGATGTAAAGCTTGCTTGACATTTGGCGGCGCATGGATAAATGTAAAGCACGCTTTACAGCATTGGAGCCCGCAAATGTCCTACAAGCAAGCCAACCGGCGTTTCACCAGCACCATTGCTGTGTCGATGGCTGTCTTCCTGGGCGCCTGCCTGGCCCTTACCTGGGCCAACAAGTTCACCGATACGCCAAAACCTCTGCTCTGGTTTGCCTGCATCCTTCCGGTTGTCGCTCTGTTGACACCGGTCTGGGCACAGTGGCGTTTCATCAACGAAATCGACGAATACCTGCGCAGCATTCAGCTCAAGGCGATCTTCCTGGGCCTGGCCGCCTTGCTTCTGCTCGCCTCTGCCTGGGGTTTCGTCGAAATGTATGTCGGTGCCCCGCCAGTCTCCATGTTCTGGCTTAACCCCGTCTACTGGGTTGCCTACTCAATTGGCGCGACCTACCTGATGTGGCGCGAAGGGTCACCCACGTGAAAAACCGGCTCAAGGAGTTGCGCACGGCGCGGGGATGGTCCCAGGCCGTGCTTGGCGAGAAGCTCGACGTGTCGCGTCAGTCGATCATCGCCATTGAAAGCGGCCGCTTCGACCCCTCGCTCCCCCTGGCGTTCAGGATCGCCCGCCTGTTGGGTGAACCCATCGAAGCGGTGTTTCAGTATGACGAGAGCAACGAGCCGTAACCGGGCCTTTACTGGAATGCCGTCTCCGCAAAGCTTCTGAGCTTGCGTGAATGCAGGCGCTCCGCCGGCTGGTCGCGCAGGATTTCCATGGCCCTCAGCCCGATCTGCAGATGCCGGTTGACCTGGGTGCGATAGAAGTCCGAGGCCATGCCGGGCAGCTTCAATTCGCCATGCAATGGCTTGTCGGAGACGCAGAGCAGGGTGCCGTAGGGCACGCGGAAGCGGAAGCCGTTGGCGGCGATTGTCGCGCTCTCCATGTCAAGGGCCACGGCGCGTGACTGACTGAGCTGCCGGACGATCTCGGTCTGGTCGCGCAATTCCCAATTGCGGTTGTCGAAAGTGGCGACGGTCCCGGTGCGCATGATCTTCTTGGTCTCGATGCCCTCGGTCTGGGTCACCTCGGCCACGGCCTGCTGCAGCGCTACCTGGACTTCCGCCAGGGCCGGCACCGGCACGGTCAACGGCAGGTCGGCGTCGAGCACATGGTCCTCGCGCAGATAGGCATGGGCCAGCACGAAATCGCCCAGTTCCTGGCTGTTCCGGAGGCCGGCGCAATGGCCAAGCATGATCCAGGCATGCGGACGCAACACGGCGATATGGTCGGTAATGGTCTTGGCGTTGGAGGGGCCGACGCCGATATTGACCATGGTGATGCCACGCCCGCGTTCACCCACAAGGTGATAGGCCGGCATCTGCGGTGAGCGCGGCGGTGGCTCGCCGGTGACGGAACCGCCGGTCAGCATATTGTCCGTGGCAACATTGCCCGGCTCAATGAAGCGCTGATAATGCGGATGCTTCTCGGCCATCCATGCCTTCGCCACGCGGCAGAATTCATCGATATAGAACTGGTAGTTCGTGAAGATCACGAAGTTCTGGAAATGCTCGGCATCGGTGCCGGTATAATGGGCCAGCCGGAACAGCGAGTAGTCGACACGGGGGCCGGTAAAGGCTGACAGCGGATACGGCCCGCCACGCGGCGGCACATAAGTGCCGTTGGCGATTTCGTCGTCCGTATTGGTCAGGTCCGGCGCGTCGAATACGTCCCGCAGGGGCACATCGAGGGCGTTGATCGCCGCCCCGTCCAGATGATCGCGCGGTCCAAGGGCGAAATGCAGGGGAATGGGCGTGTCCGATTCCCCGATATCGATGGTCCCGCCATGATTGTGCAGGATGACCGCGAACTGCTCCTGCAGATAGCCCTTGAACAGGTCCGGCGCCGTGACGGTCGTGCGATAGAGGCCCGGCGTATGCAGATAGCCATAGGGCAGGGTGCTCTCATGCTTGGAATAGCTGGTCGAGCGCACTTCCACCTGAGGGTAGCAGGCACGAACCCGGCCGGGCGGTATCCTGCCCTGGGTCAGATCGCCCAGGTGGCCGCGAATGAAGTCGCAATTGCGGTGATAGATATGGGCAATGTGCGCCCATGCCGCCTCTGGGTCGGTGAAGGATTGCGTTTCAAGGCGCGGCGGGCTGAGTGTCGTCATATGGGTCCTCTTGAGCCGACCCGCGGATCGGGCGGCCGGATGCTGGAATCGTCTTGTTCAATCCCAGCCAATATAGAGCCCACATGACGGGTTCTCAACGCAGCGGGGGATGCCGACAGAACTTTCACACTTCGGTGACCGGCTCTTTTCTCGCCGCATTTGGCCACCATCTTTCGCTTAGTTCATCGGCGACGCAAACGACCCATGCACCCGATGAGCGGGAAGCGGTTTGCCGCATGTCCCCCAAGCCCTCAACAGCGCGGTGGACTGCATCCCCCTTAGAGGCCGTCCGGCAGAGATGTCGTGGCGGCCTCTATGCGTTCGGATAGGTCTCGCGTATCCGCTTGACCGAGATGGTTGCCAGTTCCCGCAGCACATCGAGATCGATATCGCTCAGGCGTTTGACATAGAGGCAGGCCTTGCCCATCCGGTGCTTGCCGAGCTTGGCAAGCAGGGCCTCGCGCTGCAAAATTTCCTGCGGAAAATAGCTGCCCATCAGGTAGATGCTGAACTCGGCCTTTCGCGGCGCGAAGCCCACGAGGAAGGCATCGCCTTCATGGCCGGTGGGATATTTGTAGTGGTACTGCCCGAAGCCGACCATATTGCCCCAGAGCACCGGCGGCTCGCCGGTGATGCTGCTCATCAGTTCCACCAGAACATGCGCGTCCGCCCGCTTGGTGTCGCTTTCAATCTGGGCAAGGAATTCGTGGACATCTCCTGAGCCCGGCCTGGTTTTCTGCTCGGCCAATTCAGCCTCCTTGTGCGGCCAGATAGGTCACGACGGTCTCGGGATTGACCTCGCCGTCATAGCTGGCGTCGATGTCGTATTCCACCAGGGTGAACCGGCCATCGTCAAAGAACCAGACACCCGATGAGCTGGCATCCCCGATTCCGCGCCAGAGCGAATGAGACGTGATGACCTTTGCATTCGGGTCGAATTCGGAGTTGACCAGAATGGTGGTCCCGCCGATGCCGGTGACGGTGACACTCTTCACGCCAGCATCGATATCGTCGTTTTCATACGCGATTTCGAAGGTGGGTTCGGCCAGCGCCAGCGGCTGCAACCCCTCATATTCCCGGAGCCAGTAATAGGCGTGCTGCACATTATAGGCGCCCGACCCGCAGAAGATGCGGATCAGGGTGACCTCCTCCCTGTCCGACTCATCGCTGCTCCAACTCGGCTGATAGGAAAAGGTCCAGCTCAGATAGTCGTCCTCGGGCACATAGCCGCCCTCGACCGGAGCGCAATAGGCGCCGCCAGCCTGCGCATGCAGCTTGCGCACCTGCTTTTCCAGCGAGGCCTCCTGCGCCAGGGTCGCCGAAGCGGAAACCGCCAGAAGCGGCAGCCAAAGCAATGGACGGATCATGCTGCATCCCTTATGTCGAAACCGAAAAGCGGGGGCTCTCCGCCCGCGCCCTCCATTCAAGCAGATCGAGGCCGAAATGACCGCAAAAATCATCGACGGAAAACGCTTTGCCGAAGATCTGCGTGGCCGCATTGCCGGCCATGTTGCCCGCCTCAAGACCGAGCACGGCATTACCCCGGGCCTGGCCGTCGTCATCGTCGGGGAGGACCCGGCCAGCCAGGTCTACGTCTCCTCGAAGGCCAAGCAGACCGCCGAAGTCGGCATGAATTCGTTCAAGCACGAACTGCCCGCTGACGTCCCCGAGGCGGACCTGCTGGAGCTTATCCGCCGTCTCAACGCTGACGACGCCGTCCACGGCATCCTCGTGCAGATGCCGGTGCCCAAGCATATCGACCCGAACAAGGTCATCGAAGCCATTGATCCGGCCAAGGATGTCGACTGCTTCACCCCCGCCAATGTCGGCAAGGTGCAGATCGGCCTGCCAGGCCCCGTCTCCTGCACCCCGCTCGGCTGCCTCATGCTGCTGCGCGATGAGCTGGGGAGCCTCGAGGGCAAGCATGCCGTCATCATCGGCCGCTCCAACCTGGTTGGAAAGCCGATGATGCAGCTGCTGCTGCGCGACAATTGCACGGTCACCGTCGCCCATTCGCGCACTAAAGACCTCGCCGCAGTCGTCCGCCAGGCTGACATCGTCGTCGCCGCCGTCGGTCGGCCCCAGATGATCAAGGGTGACTGGATCAAGCCGGGCGCCGTGGTCATCGATGTTGGCATCAACCGCGTGCCGGCTCCCGAAAAGGGCGAGGGCAAGACGCGATTGGTGGGAGACGTCGACACGGCTGCCGCCTCGGAGGTCGCCGCCGCCATCACGCCTGTGCCAGGTGGCGTCGGCCCCATGACCATTGCCTGTCTCCTCGCCAATACCATCACCACGGCCTCGCTGATGAATGGCCTCACCCCGCCGAGCGATCTGACGGCATGAACGACATCGCCCATGATCCCGGCGGCAAGGTGCGCCTTCGCCTCGGCGAAGGCGTGCGCGGCGACGCGGTGATGAGCGCCGATGGCCGCTACCGCCAGATCATGCGCCGTTGGCTCGGGGAGACTTTTCCCGAGGACTACATCCTCTTCATCGGCATGAACCCGTCCACCGCCGACGCGACGGTCGACGACCCCACCTGCGCTCGCGAATGGACCTTTGCGCGGCGCGAAGGATTTGCCGGCATGGTGAAGTGCAATGTGGGGGACTACCGCGCCACCGATCCGAAAATGCTGGTCGCGCCCGGCGTCGTCGCTGTCTCGCCGGCAAATCTTCCGGCCATTCGGGCGGCGGCAAGCGGGGCAGGGCGCGTCGTTCTCTGCCATGGCAAGCTCAACAAGGCGCTGGCGCCGGCGGGCAGAGAACTGGTTGAAGCTTTGAGGACCGATGGCATTGATCTCTGGTGCTTCGGCACCAATGCCGACGGCTCGCCGAAGCATCCGCTGTACCTGCGGGCGGATACACCGCTGGTGCGGCTTCCGAGCTAACGGGTATGGCATGAATTCCCTTCTCCCCTTGAGGGAGAAGGTGCCCGAAGGGCGGATGAGGGGTTCCAGCCCACCCCGTCATCGAGAGTCCGGATAGGCCCGAACCCCTCACCCGTCTCGGCCTGTGGCCGATCCACCCTCTCCCTCAAGGGGAGAGGGAAAGTCCGGCGTCACCCCGCCAGATAAAACATCCGCGCCACGGTGTGGTCCCGCAGCGCCTGCGCCGGCAATTTCCCTGTCAGTGCCAGCACCACCTGCTGTGGGTCGGCCACCGCACTGGCATCCACCACCACGCGCGAAAAGGCGGGGCGCATGTTGCGGCGATGCTCTTCGAGCAGGTTGTAGAGCAGGGCGCGCACGTCGGTCTGCGCGGCGCAGGCGACGCAATGGTCGCCATCGGCATGCCCATGCCCGGTATTGGCCGGCAAGCGGATTAGCGCCGTGTTCCCGTCCAGCGGGACGAGGTGGCCGCTCTCGGTGATCAGGGTCACGGGGATGGGGTCGAGACGGGACACGCTGCCTACTCCGCCGCGATCCTGCCCGGGATATAGTTGAGGATCGGCGCCAGCCAGCGTTCGACCTCTTCGACATCCATGCCCTTGCGCTGCGCGTAGTCGAGCACCTGGTCGCGCTCGACCTTGGCGACGCCGAAGTAATAGGCGTCCGGATGGCTGAAATAGAGCCCCGAAACCGACGAGCCGGGCCACATGGCATAGCTTTCGGTCAAGGATACGCCCACGGTATTTTCGGCGTCCAGCAGGCGGAACAGCGTGGTCTTTTCCGTGTGGTCCGGCTGCGCCGGATAGCCAGGGGCCGGGCGGATGCCGCGATAGGTTTCGAGGATGATTTCCTCGGGCGTCAGGGTCTCGTCGGCCGCATAACCCCAGAGTTCGCGGCGCACCTTGAGGTGCATGAACTCGGCCAGGGTTTCCGCGTAGCGGTCGGCGAGTGCCTTGACGAGGATCGACGAATAATCGTCATTGGCCCGCTCGAAACGCTCGGCAATGGCGACTTCCTCGATGCCCGCAGTCACCGCGAAGCCACCGATATAATCCGGCTTGCCACTCTCGACCGGCGCGACGAAATCACTGAGCGCCATGTTCGGCTTGCCATCGCGCTTACTGAGCTGCTGGCGCAGGGTGAAGAGGGTTGCCAGCTCCTCACGGCGATCTTCGCCGGTGAACAGCCGCACGTCGTCGCCGACGGCATTGGCCGGCCAGAAACCCACGACCGCCTTGGGCGCAAACCACTTTTCTTCGATGATCTGCGTGAGCATCTTCTGTGCATCGGCCCAGAGGGCCCGCGCCGCCTCGCCCTGCTTCTCGTCCTCGAGAATGGCCGGATAGCGGCCCTTCAGCTCCCAGGTCTGGAAGAACGGCGTCCAGTCGATGTACTGCGCCAGCTCGCCGAGGTCGAACTCGGTGAAAACCCGTGTGCCGGTAAAGCTCGGCCTGGGGGGCGTATAGCCGGCCCAGTCGGGCTTGAACGCATTGGCGCGGGCGCTTTCGAGCGGCAGGCGGCGCTTTTCGGACTCGGCCCGTTCATGCGCGGCAGCGGCCTTCGCATATTCGGCGCGAACCTGTTCGATGAAGGTTACCTTTGTGTCGTCTGACAGCAGGTTGGACACCACACCCACGGCGCGGCTGGCATCGTTGACATGCACGGCCTGGCCACGGGCGTAACGCGGATGGATCTTGACCGCCGTATGCACGCGGCTGGTCGTCGCCCCGCCGATGAGCAGGGGAATGTCGAAGCCTTCGCGCTCCATTTCGGACGCGACATGCACCATCTCGTCGAGCGAGGGGGTGATGAGGCCCGAGAGACCGATAATGTCGACCTTCTCGGATCGAGCCGTTTCGAGGATCTTCTGGGTCGGCACCATGACCCCGAGGTCGATGATCTCGTAATTGTTGCAACTGAGAACAACGCCCACGATGTTCTTGCCGATATCGTGCACGTCGCCCTTGACCGTCGCCATCAGCACCTTGCCCGCGCTCTTGCGGCCGGCGGCATCGCCATTGGCGTCCTTCTCGGCCTCCATATAGGGCATCAGATAGGCCACGGCCTGCTTCATCACGCGGGCGGACTTGACCACCTGGGGCAGGAACATCTTGCCTGAGCCGAAGAGATCGCCAACAACGTTCATCCCGGCCATCAGCGGCCCCTCGATGACGTGCAGCGGCCGAGCGGCAGCGGCGCGCGCCGCCTCGGTATCGGCCTCGATATATTCGGTGACGCCATTGACCAGCGCATGGGTGATGCGCTCGTCGACCGGCAGTTCCCGCCATGAGAGATCCTTGGCCTTGCCTTCGCCGCCGGCCTGGCCCTTGTAGCGCTCGGCCAGCTCCAGCATGCGATCGGTCGAATCCGCGCGGCGATTGAGGATCACGTCCTCGCAGGCCTCGCGCAATTCCCTGTCGATGGTCTCGTAGACCGCCAATTGCCCGGCATTGACGATACCCATGTCCATGCCGTTCTGGATGGCATAGTAGAGGAACACCGCATGCATGGCCTCGCGCACGGGCTCATTGCCGCGGAACGAGAAACTCAGGTTCGAGATGCCGCCGGAGATGTGCACGTGCGGCAGGTTGTCGGTAATTTCCTTGGTCGCCTCGATGAAGTCGACGCCGTAATTGTTGTGTTCCTCGATGCCCGTGGCGACGGCAAACACATTGGGGTCGAAGATGATATCTTCGGCAGGAAATCCAACGACTTCCGTCAGAATTCTATAGGCCCGCGCGCAGATCTCGACCTTGCGCTGCCTGGTGTCAGCCTGTCCGGTTTCGTCGAAGGCCATGACCACGACGGCCGCGCCATAGGCCTTCACCAGCCGGGCGTGATGGATGAACGCCTCTTCGCCTTCCTTGAGCGAGATGGAGTTCACCAGGGCCTTGCCCTGCACACATTTGAGGCCCGCCTCGATCACCTCCCATTTGGAGCTGTCGATCATCAGCGGCACCTTGGCGATGTCGGGTTCGGCCGCCAGCAGATTGAGGAACTCGATCATCACCTGCTGGCTGTCGATCAGGCCTTCATCCATATTGATGTCGATGATCTGGGCGCCATTGGCCACCTGGTCCCGCGCCACATCGAGCGCAGCGGTATAGTCGCCGGCGGTGATGAGCTTGCGGAACCGGGCCGAGCCGGTGACATTGGTGCGCTCACCGATATTCACGAACGGAATTTCATCGGTCAGCGTGAAGGATTCCAGCCCCGCCAGCCGCAGCAGCTTTTCGGCTTCCGGCACGGGACGCGGCTGATATTGCGCAGCCATCTGCGCCACGGCGCGGATATGATCGGGCGTCGAGCCGCAGCAGCCGCCGACAATATTGAGAAGCCCATCGGCGGCAAATGCCTGCAACTGCGCCGCCATCTGCTCGGGCGTCTGGTCATAGGCGCCCATTTCATTGGGCAGGCCGGCATTGGGATAGGCGCAGATGAACGTATCGGCCACGCCCGAAAGCTCGGCGATATGGTCGCGCATCAGGTCCGCACCGAGCGCGCAGTTGAGCCCGATGGTGATCGGGTTGGCGTGGCGCACCGAATACCAGAACGCCGTCGGCGTCTGTCCGGAAAGCGTGCGCCCCGAAAGATCGGTGATGGTGCCCGAAATCATGATCGGCACATCGATGCCACGTTCCTCGAACAGCCTCTGTGCGGCAAAGATGCCGGCCTTGGTGTTCAGCGTGTCCGTGATGGTCTCGAACAGCAGAAGGTCCGCGCCGGCATCCACCAGCCCGCGGATGGCCTCGCCATAGGCCACGACCAGTTCATCGAAGGTAATGGCGCGGTGACCCGGGCTGTTGACGTCCGTGGACATGGACGACGTCTTGTTGGTCGGCCCCAGAGCCCCGGCCACAAAACGGCGGCGGCCATCCTGAGCCTCGGCGCGCAAAGCTGCCCGCCGCGCCACCATCACGCCCTGATAATTGATGTCATAGACCGCTTCCTCGCAGGCATAGTCCGCCTGGGCCACGGAGGTGGCCGAGAAGGTATTGGTCTCCACGATATCGGCGCCGGCCAGATAATATTCGAGGTGAATGTCCTCGATCATCTGCGGCTCGGTGATCACGAGAAGGTCGTTATTGCCCTTGAGCGGATGGCTCCAGCCCTTGAAGCGCTCACCCTGGAAGTTCTCCTCGGTGAGACCCAGCCGCTGGATCATCGTACCCATGGCGCCGTCAAGGATGAGGATGCGTTCGGCCATGGCGCTTTGCAGCGCAGCGCGCACTTCCGTCCAATCGGGAATGACAGGGCTCTGGGTGATCTGGTCAGGGGAGGGGCTCATCGCCGTCCTCACTTTCATAGAGTTGCGGCACAATCGGGCGCCGCGTCATCACATAAAGATATCTTTATATCAGTCAAGCGACAAGGCATGGCTTTCCGCCCTCGGGGCGGTTTGACGAAAATGCCATGCAAGCCGCTAACATCCTGTTGGCCTTAACGGCTCCTAAACCAGAAACCTGTTCCTTTCTGTAATCATGGATGCGGGGCAGCTATGCTCACGCGCAAGAGTGTGTATTTCAAAGAGTATTGCGTACCGTGACGACCTCCTGGCGCAGCGCCGTCCGTATCATTGCCCTTTCGGCACTTGTCGTTCCCATGATCGCTGCCTGCGCCACCGGCGGGGGGCTTGGCGCCACCGTCAAGCGCGCCGCCTTCACCTCCAGCGAATATGGGGTGGCGGTTTCTCCGCGGGTCACGTCCAACCCCAATCCGCCCAGGGGCGGCGGCCGCTACCAGATCGGCAAGCCCTATACGGTGCGGGGCAAGACCTATGTGCCCCAGCATGATCCGAGCTATGCGGCCTCGGGTTCCGCCTCCTGGTACGGTTCTGACTTCCATGGTCGCCGCACCGCCAATGGCGAGATCTTCTCGGCCAATGCCATTACGGCGGCCCACCCGACCCTGCCGCTGCCCTCCTATGTCCGCGTCACCAATACCGATAACGGCCGCTCGCTGATCGTGCGGGTCAACGATCGCGGTCCCTATGTCGCTGGTCGCATCATCGACCTGTCACACCAGGCCGCCGCCATGCTGGGCTATGTCAACAAGGGTTCGGCAAACGTCCAGGTTCAATATGTGGGACAGGCGCCATTGGAAGGCGACGACACCCGCATGCTGGTTGCCAGCTATTCCGGCCCGGCGGACTTCGACAGCGGCCCGATCCGCGTCGCCAGTTCCGGAAGCCAGAGCAATCGAAGCCTGGTCGGCATGACCACCAACTTCTTTTCGGGCCTGTTTTCTTACGCGGACACGACCGCCGTTGAGGCCGAAGCGGCCATCGGCTCGGCACATGCCGCAGCCAATGCCATGGCTGGTGGCAATGCCGGTCTCGCAGCCTGGGCCGAGTCCGTGGATGCCGATAGCCGTGCGATCAGACTTGGCCTTGGCGTCTATGCCGACCCTGCCAATGCCGCAGCGCTTGCGCAGCAGTTCGCGCTGCTTGGCGCCGTGACCGAAGAGCCGGTCTCAATCAATGGCCAATCGGCCACCAGGCTGACGCTGACCCAGCTCAAGCCCGGGGCAACGACACAGGACGCACTCACGCTTGCGCGAGAGCTTGGCCTTACTGACGCAATTCTCTATTAATTGCGACGATCATGTGGCCGGGAGGAGTTCGGCCAATGACGACGAGACGCAGGGGAAATGCCCGTGAGAGTGCTGATCGCCATCGCTGCCTTCCTGGCCTTCGCCGGGTCGGTCGCTGCACAGGCAGAATTTGACACCAAAGCGCAGTTTGCTGTGCTGATGGACTACGAATCCGGCACGGTGATCTTCCAGAAAGAAGCTGACGCCGCGCTGGAGCCTGCCTCCATGGCCAAGCTGATGACGCTGGCCGTCGTCTTCAACGAAATCAGGGCAGGGCGGGTCAGTCTGGACGACGAGTTCTTCGTCTCCGAGCATGCCTGGCGCACGGGCGGCGCCGCATCGGGCGGCTCGACCATGTTCGCCGAGCTCAACTCGCAGATCCGGGTCGAGGATCTGGTGCGCTCTGTCATCATCCAGTCCGGCAATGACGCGGCCATCATCCTGGCCGAGGGCATTGCGGGCTCCGAAGGCACCTTTGCGCTGATGATGAACGAACTGGCCGCCGATATCGGGCTGGAAGGATCGCATTTCACCAATCCTGCGGGCCTGCCGGACCCGGACATGTATTCCAGCGCCCGCGACCTGGCCGAACTCGGCCGCTACCTGATCCGCGAATTCCCTGAATATTACCACTATTTCTCCGAACCCTCGATGGAGTGGAACGGGATCAACCAGGCCAATCGCAATTCGCTGGTGGAAATGGGCATCGGCGTGGATGGCCTGAAGACCGGCCATACAGAAGCCGCCGGCTATGGGTCCGTGACGTCGACCGACCAGGGCGATCGCCGCCTGATTGCGGTGGTCCATGGCCTGACCTCGATGCGGGAACGCACCGAGGAAGCACGAAAACTGCTGACCTGGGGCGCGCGCGCCTTCGAACGATTCACACCCTATGCCGAAGGCCAGGTGGTGGCCTTTGCCGATGTCTATGGTGGGGCAACCCCCAATGTTGGCCTGGTCGGACGGGGCGAAATCGCACTTTACCTGCCGCGCGGTTCGCGGCAGTGCCTGTCGGCAACGGTCAACTACGAGGCTCCGCTCCTGCCGCCGGTCAATGCGGGTGACAGAATCGCCGAGCTGCGGGTCTATTGCAACGACAAGCTGGTTCAGTCAGCGCCTCTCTATGCCGCCGAAAGCGTCGGACAGGGCGATCTGGTGCGCCGGGCGACCGATGCACTCAAGCAATTGGCCCTGGGCTGGCTTTGAGTTGTCCGGCAGCGCAAATCTCTCCGGCGGAGAGATTTGAAGCGAGAAAGCCATGAGAGCGACGGGTGGCCGGCGAGCCGACCACCTTTTCGCATCAGGCGAGGTGCTCTAAAAGGACAGCTGACCAAGGAATCGCCTGCCCATGCTTGAAGCGCCCAATCGACGCCCGGCCCGGTTCATCACCTTTGAAGGCGGAGAAGGTGTCGGCAAATCCACGCAGGTGCGGCGGCTGCTGAATAATCTGAGCCACCATGCCATCGAGGCCGTGCGCACACGCGAACCCGGCGGCACACCCAAGGCGGAAGCCATCCGCTCTTTCATCCTTCAGGGGCGCTCTGAAGTCTGGGGCGCCGGCGCCGAGGCGGTGCTGTTCGCCGCTGCGCGCCTTGACCACGTCAATCAGCTCATCGCCCCCAACCTGTCCAAGGGCACCTGGGTCATTTCCGATCGCTTCTGCGATTCCACCCGCGCCTATCAGGGCCTGACCGGCGGGGTGGATGACAGGCTGATCGATGCGCTGGAAAATCTCGCCCTGGACGGTCATACGCCCGACCTGACCATCGTGCTCGACATGGACCCCGAAGTGGCCTTTCGGCGGGTGGAACAGCGCGCCGTGGAAGACGGCCTGCAGCTGACCGGCGACCGCTTCGAGAAGGAAGAACTCGAATGGCACCAGCGCCTGCGCGAGAGTTTCCTCGACATTGCCCGCAACCATGAAGATCGCTGCGTGGTCATTTCTGCGGAACAGGACGAGGAAAAGCTGGAGGCTGCCATCTGGGAGGTTGTCAGCTCCCGTTTTCCTGAATTGCAGGGCAGGCCGGTCGCGTGACCGATCCAACCGCCCTCCCGGATGTGCCGCTCCCCGAAGTGCGGCAGCGGGCCATTGGCCACGACGCAGCCCGCAATGCCGTGCTCGCCCAACTGGCCGAACGCCGCCTGCCGGGCGCCTATCTGCTCCACGGGCCACAAGGCATCGGCAAGGCAACGCTGGCTTTCGAGCTGGCCGCTGCGATCCTGACCGCCACCGGGGATGAAGCAGAGCACCGGGTCCACGAGCAGGTGGCGGCCCTGTCACATCCCAATCTGTCGGTCCTGCGCCGCCGACCCAAGGATTCAAAGGGCTATTACACCGTCATCCGCGTGGAGGATGTCCGCGACCTGCGCGACGGATTGCATCACACCAGGGGCAGGGCGGGGCACCGCGTCGCCATTCTCGACAGCATCGACGATTGCAATGCCAATGCGGCAAACGCACTGCTCAAGACCCTCGAAGAACCACCCCCCGACACCACCTTCTTCCTGGTTTCGCATCGGCCCGGACAATTGCTGCCCACCATCCGCTCGCGCTGCCACACCCTGGCCATGCGGCCGCTCGCCGATGCGGACGTGGCCAGCATTGTTATCGGCAGCCTGCCGGACCTGGACCCGGCCGCGCTGGAGCGCGCGATCCAGCTGGCCGGCGGCCGTCCGCGTCGTGCCTTCGAGACGCTGGCCCTGGCCGAGAATTCGCCTGTGGGCGCGCTGCTTGCATGGCTGCGCCGCCCCGAAGCGGCACCGGTCGCCGCTGGCCTGCAACTGGCCGATGCCCTGGGCAGCGACCCGCAGGGGGCAGACATGTCCTTTGCCCGCGAAATCCTCAATGACTGGCTGGCCGGTGAAATGCGCGAGGCGGCCATGCAGCGGGACGCGCGCAGGCGGCTTGCCTCGGCAACCGAGCTATGGGAGAAGGCAGGCGCACTTCTGGGCGAAGCCGACAGCGTCAACCTCGATATGAAGCAGACGCTGGTGGTCATCTTCGACGCCATAAGGAAGCACTGCGCCCTCATCGCCAATCCCGCCGAGCCAGCATGACCGCCAAGCCCTTCTACGTCACGACCGCGATCTCCTACCCCAATGGCGCGCCCCATATCGGGCATGCCTATGAGATGATTGCGACCGATGCCATTGCCCGCTGGAAGCGGCTGGAAGGCAGGGAAGTCTATTTCCTCACCGGCACGGATGAACACGGCATCAAGATGGTGCAGACAGCGGCCAAGGAAGGCATTCCCGTGCGCGACCTGGCCGACCGCAATGCCGGCGAATTCCTGAGGCTGGCCAGGGAATTGAACCTTTCAAACGACGATTTCATCCGCACCACCGAGGATCGTCATCGCGAGGCGTCGCAGGCAATCTGGAAGAAGATGGCCGCCAGCCACAATGGCGATATCTTTCAGTCCACCTACAAGGGCTGGTACTCGGTTCGCGACGAGGCCTATTTCGACGAAGCTGAGCTGACCGAGAAGGATGGAAAGCGCTTCGCCCCGTCCGGCGCCGAGGTGGAATGGGTGGAGGAGCCGACCTATTTTTTCCGTCTGTCGGCCTATCAGCAAAAACTTCTCGACCTTTACGAGCAGAACCCCGATTTCATTGCGCCAAGGGAGCGGCGCAACGAGATTATCTCCTTCGTCAAGGGCGGGCTGCAGGATCTGTCGATCTCCCGCACCACCTTCGACTGGGGCATTCCCGTTCCGGATGCCCCGGGCCACGTCATGTATGTGTGGGTCGACGCGCTGACCAATTACATTACCGGCGTCGGCTATCCGGATGAGCAGAGCGAACTGTTCAGAAAATTCTGGCCAGCGGACCTGCATGTCATCGGCAAGGATATCATCCGCTTCCACACCGTCTACTGGCCGGCTTTCCTGATGAGCGCCGGGCTCCCGGTGCAGCATCGCGTCTTCGCCCATGGTTTTCTCACGGTCGACGGCCAGAAGATGAGCAAGTCGCTGGGCAATGTCATCGACCCGTTCCACCTGGTCGAGACTTTCGGGCCCGATGCGGTGCGGTATTTCCTTTTGCGCGAAGTATCGTTCGGCAATGATGGCGACTACAGCCACGAAAAGCTGGTCAACCGCGTCAATGCCGACCTCGCCAACAATCTGGGCAATCTGGCGCAGCGCTCGCTCTCGATGATCAACAAGAATTGCGAGGGCAGGGTGCCCGAACGGGGCGACTTGTCGGACGCGGACAAGGCGATGATCGAGGAAGTCACCCAGGCCCTGGCAGAGGCCCAGAAGGCCATGGACCAGCAGCTGATCCATGAAGCCACCGGCGCCATCATCGCGGCCCTGAGCTCGGCCAATAACTATTTCGCCGGTCAAGAGCCATGGGCGCTCAAGAAGACCGATCCGGTCCGTATGGCGACTGTCCTCTATGTCACGGCTGATACGGTCCGGCGCCTCGCCATTCCCATGCAGGCCTTTGTCCCTGCCTCGGCTGCAAAGCTGCTCGACCAACTGGCCGTGCCGGCAGACCAGAGGGGTCTGGATGCGGCCATGCAGCCGAACGCCCTGGTAACCGGCACCGAACTGCCCGTGCCGCAGGGCGTTTTCGCACGCGTTGAGAAGCCGGCTGAGTGACATGCTGATCGACAGCCATTGCCATCTCGATTTCGAGGCGCTGTCCGCTGACCTGGATGGCGTAATGGCCCGCGCCGAGGCCGCCGGGGTCACCGGGATGGTGACGATATCCACAAGGGTGGAAAACTTTTCCACCTATGCCGGTCTGGCGGAACGCTTCGCGAACGTCTGGTGCTCGGTCGGCACCCATCCTCACAATGCCCACGAGGAACTGCATATCGAGACGGATGATCTTGTCCGGCTAAGTGCCCATCCGCGCTGCGTTGCCATCGGCGAGGCCGGCCTCGATTATTTCTATGACAACGCGCCGCGCGAGGCGCAGGCCACGGGTCTCCGGCGCCACATTGCGGCGGCGCGCATCACCGGTCTTCCACTGGTTATCCACAGCCGCCAGGCGGATGACGACATGGCGGCAATCCTCGAGGAAGAGGCCGGGCAGGGGGCCTTTCCCTTTGTCCTGCACTGCTTCACCGCCGGCATGGATCTGGCGCAGCGCGCCCTGGCGCTCGGCGGATATGTGTCCTTTTCGGGCATCATCACCTTCAAGAACGCCGAAGAAATCCGCGACGTCGCCAGGATCGTGCCCGCCGACCGCTACCTGGTCGAGACCGATGCGCCATACCTGGCGCCGATCCCGCATCGCGGCCAGTCCAATGAACCGAGCTATGTGCGGCACACGGCGGAAAAGCTGGCTGACCTGCGCGGCATCACACTCGAACAGCTCGGGCGCGAATCCACGGCCAATTTCGGGCGTCTGTTCTCGAAAACCGGCATCAGTTGACGCCATGGCGGCACCGGACCGGATCATGGCGACCATTCTGGGCTGCGGGTCCTCCGGCGGCGTACCACGCATCGGCAATGACTGGGGCGCCTGCGATCCGCATGAACCGCGCAACCGCCGCCGCCGCTGCTCGCTGCTGGTGGAAGGCTGGCGCGACGGCGTCGACGATCCGACACGCGTGCTGATCGATTCCGGCGCGGATCTGCGCGAGCAGATGCTTGATGCCAATGTGGATCGCGTCGATGCCGTGCTCTACACCCATGAGCATGCCGACCATACCCATGGCATCGACGACCTGCGGGTGCTGGCCCTGCACAATCGTCGCCGCGTCGATGTCTATTTCTCCGCAGGATGCGGCGCACGGCTGCGCGAAGCCTTCGGCTATTGCTTTTCGACCCCGCCGGGCAGTTCCTATCCGCCGATCCTCAATGCCCACGAAATTGCCGACGGCCAGACTGTCGAGGTCAATGGACCCGGCGGCACACTGTCGCTGCTCGCCTTCGACCTGGTCCATGGCGATATCAATGCATTCGGCTACCGCATCGGCGGCATGGCCTATTGCTGCGATCTCTCGGCCGTGCCGCCAAGCGCCCACCAGGCGCTGAGCGGGCTCGACACCTGGATCGTGGACGCATTGCGTCCGACGCCGCATCCCAGCCATCTGAGCCTGCCGGAGACCCTGGACCTGATCGAGCACTTTGCGCCGCGCCAGGCCGTGCTGACCAATATGCATATCGATCTCGACTATCGCAGCACGGATGCAGAAACGCCGTCAAACGTCACGCCGGCCTTTGATGGCATGCAGATCGATGTCACGGCGGGGCGCGTTCTCAACCGCTAGGCACGTATCCAAACCACCAGAACATTGTATTTGCTGCCAATTTGGAAGCCCAAAAGTTCCATAATATATATTATGCGAATTGTGGATTGAGCATTTTGGGCGCGCGCAGGACTGTCTGAGGTTGTCCATTTCCCGCCTCGCCATCCCCCTGACCCGGCCCTGCCGCTCGCTTCGCTGGTCTCCCACGGGGTGCGGCTAGGTCTGGAGCATGACCTCGGCAGAGCCCGATCTTGCCGGCCCGAACTCCAATTGCCGGATCAATCGGGCAATCAGCGCGTCGGTCAGTTCGGTATTCCGAACCACCTCGCCGAGGACCGTCTCAATATCCTGCGGCGGCGGTGGCGGTGGTGGCTCCGTCGCGCCTTCATTTATCGGCCTAAGGCGTCGACCGGCCTCCACACGCTCCCTCAGCGCCGGGTCGAGATCGGGATCATCGAGATTGATGGGATCAAGCACGTCGATCATCCGGCGGCCGACCATGACTTCATCCCGGGTGAAATATCCATCGTCGGCGGCGCTGGGCAGCGCGGCAAAGCCGTGCTGGGGAATCCCCCCTTCATCCAGGGCCTGGGCGAATTGCAGCGCTCTCTCAGCGTCAAACTCCGCCCGGCTGAGGAGACCATCGCCATCCAGATCGGCGCGCGCAAACAAGGCATCGACAGCCGCCTTATCGTCTGCCAGGCGCTCCTCGCGGCTCGCCGCCTTGTATTCCTGCACGGACAGCAGGCTCGCCATGGTCGCGGGCGCCATCGTTACTATGCTGAATTCGGCCAGGGACAATTGCCCATCACCGTCCTGATCGTGCCGGCTTACCACGCCCCGGGCAGCATCAGGATCGGCACTGTCGGGTAGCAGTCCGGCGATTTCTTCGGCACTGACCGCATTGTTGCGGTCGGCGTCTGCTCTTTGAAACAGCCGACCCAGCAGGCCTGGCCCAAACGAGCCGCCACCAATGGCACCCTCGGTCATAATCCGCTCCCGGCTGATCAATCCACATGAGGTCACGTGCAATTGCCATGCCAGTTCCGGTCCGCAATTATCGCATAAAATTCAAGAGCATCAATCCGTTAGAACGTCCAGCCCCGACACTTGCACGGCAAGTTCTGCCCCTTGATGGGCAGAAACGCCCTGCCCCCGAGCGCGAGGCAGGCTATGGTGGATCACCGATTCCGCCCCAGTACGAGCCTTTGCCATGCAGCCATCCCGCGACATATCCCGCCTGATCGAAATCATGGCGGCGCTCCGCAATCCGGATGGCGGCTGCCCCTGGGATCTGGAACAGGATTTTCGCTCAATTCGCCACTACACCATCGAGGAGGCCTATGAGGTCGCCGATGCCATCGAGCGCGAGGATTTTGCTGACCTGCGCGATGAATTGGGCGACTTGCTCCTCCAGCCGATCTACCACGCCCAGATGGCCAGCGAGATCGGCAAGTTCGACATTGGCGACGTCGTGCAGGCGATTACGGAAAAGCTGATCCGCCGGCACCCGCACGTCTTTGGCGATGTGGTGGCCGATGGCGCCGATGATGCCCAGAACCGCTGGGAAGCCATCAAGGCCGGGGAGCGCGCCGCCAAGGCCGAGCGCAAGGGCGATGCCACCCCCTCGATCCTCGATGATGTGCCGCAGGTGCTCCCTGCCCTGGCACGGGCGGAAAAGCTCACCAAGCGGGCCGCAAAGGTGGGTTTCGACTGGCCCGACCTGCCGGCGGTGCGCGCCAAGGTCGCCGAGGAACTGGCGGAGGTGGCGGAAGCGGAACAGTCAGGGGACCAGGAGGCCCTGCGCGAGGAAATCGGCGACCTCCTGTTTGCCGTGGCCAATCTGGCGCGCAAGGCGGGCGTGGACCCGGAAGCCGCGCTACGCGACGCCAATGCCAAGTTCACCCGCCGCTTTCACCATGTCGAGGCGCGCTGTCGCGAAGACGGAATCGAAGCCGCATCTGCCGGGTTGGAGCGATTGGATGGCTATTGGAACGAAATCCGCGCCAGCGACAAGCGCTAGAGGTCCGACAGCGCGATCCGGCCGTTGAAGCGTTCAAGGAAGGCGGACCGGTGGCGCGGGTCGACGCGCACGACATAATCGGAGCCCTTCTCGGTGGGCTCGTCGCGCGAAATGACTTCCGCATGGCTGTGCAGCCAGCCGATATCGCTGCCGGCGCTGTGCGGAACATGCACATGATAGGTGCGGCTCTGCTCGCCCAGCGTTTTCTCGATGGCCAGTTTCAGGGCATCGAGCCCCTGCCCGGTATGGGCCGAGACCGGCATGGTGGCCAGAACCTTGCCAGCCGGAGCAGCGGCGGCCAAGGCCAGAGCGGGCTCTTCGAGCAGGTCGATCTTGTTCCAGACTTCGATGATCGGCGTGGCCTCGGATGAGACGCCAAGCTCTTCGAGCACGGTGAGGACGTCCTGGGCCTGGGCGGCGTGATCGGGATTGGCGATATCGCGCACATGCAGGATGATGTCGGCGTCCAGCACCTCTTCGAGCGTGGCGCGGAACGCCGCCACCAGGTCATGCGGCAAATCGGCCACGAAGCCCACGGTGTCGCTCAGCATGACCTCGCGGCCATGCGGCAGCTCGATCTTGCGCACCGTGGTGTCGAGCGTGGCAAAGAGCAGGTCTTCTGCGAACACCCCTGCCCCGGTCAACGTATTGAAAATGCTCGATTTCCCGGCATTGGTATAGCCGACCAGGGCCACGACGGGGATCAACGCCTTGGTGCGCTGCCGCCGCTGCTGCTCACGGGTTTTCCTGACCTTGTCCAGCCGGTCCTCGAGCAGCACGATGCGCTCGGTGATCTGGCGGCGGTCACTTTCGATCTGGGTTTCGCCCGGACCGCCCATGAAGCCGGTCCCGCCGCTGCCACGCTGACGTTCAAGGTGAGTCCAGGACCGAACCAGGCGCCCCTTCTGATAATTGAGATGAGCCAGTTCGACCTGGAGCACGCCTTCCCGGGTTGCGGCCCGCTCCCCGAAGATTTCGAGGATCAGCGCCGTGCGGTCGAGCACTTTCGTGCCGGTCTCGCGTTCGAGATTGCGCTGCTGAATGGGGGTCAGCGCCGCATCGACCAGCAGCAGTTCGATCTGCTCGGCCTTGACCTTCTCAGCCAGCGCCGCAACGTGACCAGCGCCGATATAGGTGGCCGGACGGATCTCGCGGACCCTGACCACCTCGGAGAACCGGATGTCGAGCCGGATTGCAGCGGCCAGGCCCTCAAACTCGGCCTGTCGCGCCTCGATGTTGTGATAGGACGATTTTCCGCGGACATCGGGACAGACCAGGCCCGTTCGCGTCGGCTGCTCCTGCCGATCGATATAAGGCTTCGGGCCGCCTGGAACGGCGCCCGCCTCGTCGTCAAATTCGTCCATATATGCGGTCAGTCGTGATCGTTGTTCTGCTCGGGGTCGAACAGTTGGATCGGCGCGCCGGGCATGATGGTTGAGATGGCGTGCTTATAGACCAGTTGCGACTGCGCGTCACGGCGCAAAAGCAGGCAGAAATTGTCGAACCAGGTGATGACACCCTGCAACTTCACGCCATTCACCAGGAAAATGGTGACCGGCACCTTCTGCTTGCGAACGTGATTGAGGAAGGAATCCTGCAGGTTTTGCTGCTTCTCGCTGGGCATTTAGGCCTCTTTGCCGCGGCTTGTATGTCGCTGTTGTTTCCGCAATGACTTGCGCCCGGACCTCGAAGGACTGCCGCCCAGCCCCAAAGCCCGAATTATCATATGTTATGCACTATGGCACAAATGTGCCGAACTGCCTACCGCCCTCATTGCATGGCTGAGAGGCATTTTCATAGCATTTTCAGAGACCGAGCGACTTTATCTTGCGATGCAGCGCGCTGCGCTCCATGCCCACGAACTCCGCTGTCTTGGAAATATTACCACCAAAACGCTCGATCTGCGCCAGCAGATACTGGCGCTCGAACACCTCCCTGGCCTCGCGCAGCGGCAGGCTCATCAGATGTGCAGAGGCGTCCGTGTCGCCCACTGTGGGCAGGACCTCGCCAATGTCGGATGGCAGCATGGTCGCGGTGAGTACGCCATTCTCGGGCTGCTGGTCCTTCATCAGGATCAGCAGGCGCTCCAGCGAATTGCGCAACTGGCGCGCATTGCCCGGCCATTCCTGGGCCTGCAGCACCGCCATGGCATCGTCCCCCACGATCAGCCGCTGCAGATTGTGCATGCGGCAGACCTGCTCGATGAACACCGTTACCAGCGGCGGCACATCCTCGCGCCGCTCGCGCAGCGGGGTCAGCGGCAGCGGCACGATGGACAGGCGGTGAAACAGGTCTGACCGGAACTCGCCGGCCTCCACCTGCGCCGCCACGTTCTGCGAACTGGAGGAGATGATGCGCACGTCGATCGGCACGGCCTGGGTGCCACCGACCCGGTTGAACCGGTTTTCCACCAGCGTGCGCAGCAATGTGGTCTGCACCTGCTGGGGCAGCGTGGTGACTTCCGAAAGATAGAGCGTGC
This sequence comes from uncultured Devosia sp., assembly GCA_965651655.1. Taxonomy (GTDB): domain Bacteria; phylum Pseudomonadota; class Alphaproteobacteria; order Rhizobiales; family Devosiaceae; genus Devosia. Next base: position 70,444 of record CBFGTF010000001.1, on the reverse strand, counting down.
CACCATGGGCCCGCTCCAGCGCCCCCACTTCAACCCTGAGCATGCCGGTCTTGTCGCGGGCTTCGCGCCCGAACAGAACCACCGGCACTTCATCGGGCGCGTAGAGCGAGGCGTTGATCTCGACAAAGGGCGCATTGGCCCGCGGGCTGCGCTGATGGATCTGGCGCGCGACCAGGCCCTTGCCGGTGCCCGAGGGCCCGGAAATGAAGATGCGCGAATTGGTCGGCGCCGATTTTTCGATAATGGCGCGAATCTGCTGCAAGGCAGGTGAGGTCCCCACCATCTCGACGCTCTTGCTGGCCGAACGCTCCTTGAGCTCGGCCACCTCGTTGCGCAGGCGCGTCGCTTCCATGGCCCGCTGCGTCACATGCAGCAGCCGGTCAATCTTGAAGGGCTTTTCGATATAGTCATAGGCGCCGCGCCGGATGGCCGATACCGCAGTCTCCACATTGCCATGGCCCGAGATCATCACCACCGGCATGTCGGGATGCTGGGTCTGGAACACATCAAGCAATTGCAGCCCATCCAGGCGCGATCCCTGCATCCAGATGTCGAGGAACACGAGGCTAGGCCGCCGCCGCGCAATTTCATTGAGGCCGCTATCGGCGTCATGCGCCTGCCTTGCCTCATAACCTTCGTCTTCGAGGATGCCCGCAATCAGATCGCGGATGTCATCTTCGTCGTCAATAATCAGAATATCTAAAGCCATTTACTTATGAACAACCGCCGGAAAGCGCGGCTCCTCCTCTTGGGCAGTGTTATCGTCCGCCGCCGCGGTTTCTGCCTCGTTTGTGCTCATTGCAGGGGAATGCAAAGGAAGCGTGAAGGTCACGCATGCCCCCACCCTGCCCTGTGGATCAGGCTCTGCATCGATCAGTTCGACGATCCCGCCATGCTGTTCGATGATGCGCGCGACAATGGCGAGGCCCAGACCCGTGCCCTTGTCCCGCGTCGTCATATAGGGCTCAAGCAGCCTTTGCCGGTTTTCCGACGGCCAGCCCTTGCCATTGTCCGAGACCGAGACGCGCGCGTGATTGCCTTCCACATGTGCCTCCACCGTGATGGTGGGCTGCCAGTCGGCCGACAACGCCATTCCCTCGAAGGCCTCGACGGCATTCTTGATCAGGTTGGTGAGGGACTGGGCCACCAGCCGCGCGTCGAACCACGCATTGATGGGTTCTTCGGGCAGCAATGTGACGATGTTGACCTCAGGGAGACGGACGCTTTCGAGGAACACGGCCTGTCGCACCGTATCGCTGAGATCGGCCGATTCCGGCGCGGATTCGGGCATGCGGGCGAAGGCGGAGAATTCATCCACCATGCGGCCGATATCGCCCACTTGCCGCACGATGGTGTTGATGCATTTGTCGAAGACCTCCCGATCATCCTCGAGCTTGCTGCCATAGCGGCGGCGCAACCGCTCGGCGGACAGCTGGATGGGCGTAAGCGGGTTCTTGATCTCGTGGGCAATGCGTCGGGCCACATCCGCCCAGGCGCTGGTGCGCTGCGCCGATTCGAGGTCGGTAATGTCATCGAAGGTGAGCACATAACCCTTGGATTCGGTGATCGAACCCTCGCGGGTCAGCTGCACCTGATAGATGCGGCGGTCGGTTTCATTGCCCAGCTGAATCTGGTCCCGAACCTGCCCGCGGCGCGCCGAGCGCGCCTTGTCCAGCGTGGGACCGATCTCGGGCATGATCTCGTCCATCGGTTCGCCCATGAGCTCGATTTCGGTTCGGCCCAGCATTTCGCAGGCGCGGGCATTGACCAGGGTCACCGCGCCATAGGGATCGAGCCCGATAATGCCGGCCGACACGCCTTCCACCACCGCCTCGGTGAACTGGCGGCGCTTTTCATTGACCTCATTGGCCTTGAGCAGGTCATGCCGTTGCGATTTGAGCTGCAGGGTCATGCGGTTGAACCCATTGGACAGGTCCCGCAGATCGCCCCTGCCCTCCTGCACCGGCACCTGCACGTCAAGGTCACCGGCGCTGACCCGGCGCGAGGCGATCATCAGGTTGCGGATCGGGTCGACAAAGCGGTTGGCCAGCGCAATGCCGATCCACAGCGCCGCCAGCAGCAGCACCACCGCCAGCCCGACATACATGATGGTAAAGGTAATCTGGAACACCAGGCGATTGGATGCGTACTCCCGATATTCCGTTATATTTTCGTCAGTTAGACGCATATATTCAAGTACTTCCGCATCAACCGGACGCGCGACGAACAGATAGGTTTCGTCATAGTTGCGCAGCTTGATCACGGAGCCGACAAACTGGGTGGCGCCAGGGGCGATGGGCGTCGGGATGCCCTCGACCACGCCATCGGTCACGCCCGCCGGCAGCTTGGGAAAAGAACCGGCCACATTGATCTGGGCACGCATCAGGGTTTCGCCGGCCCGGTCGATCAGGGATGTGAAAGGCAGCGACCGGGTCACGGCCAGTGCAGTCAGGATGCGCTCGAAACGTTCCGGCTCGTTCTCATAGGTAGCGCGGGCCTGCTCCAGCTCGGTTGCCACCCAGATGATATCGTCGCGCAGCACCTGGGCATGTTCGAGCATGTAGGAGCGCGCGACGAGGCGCGAACTTTCCACCATCGCCCGGGTCCGTTCGGAAAACCACTGGTCCAGCCCCTGGTTGAGCGCGATAGTCGCCACCACGGCCACCAGAGCAGCCGGCACAGCGGCCACGAAAGCGAACATGGCCACCATGCGGATCTGAAGGCCCGCGCCGGGCACGCCGCGCAATCGCGCCTGGAACAGCAGCACCGCCTCTGTGACCACCAGGGCAATCACCAGAAGCACAAGAAGGCCCGTCACCACCCAGATGATGGTCCAGACAGCCGGGGAAGGCTCGATCGTGGTGATCCCCGACAGGATCAGGAAGGAGACCGAGGACATCAGCACCGAGGCAAACACCACGACGAAGCCAAGCACACGCAGCGACTGGTTCTGCCGGATGCGCGCAAAGCCGCGCGGACCGGACCGGGATTCGGTCGTGGTTTCCACGCGCTGCTCTTCGTTGGCTGAGACCAGATCGGCCATGGACTGCCCTGTTTCCCCCACTTTGCTGGCTTTGGCCGGCAGCCAACTGGCTGGTCCGGTGCCTATCATCTAGGTGCAAAGCCAACAGGAAAGCGAAGCCTGACCCAATTCAGGCGACCCTTCAAGACAATTGTTGCCAAAATGTGACACTCCGTGGCGTTGAGAAAACGGTCCAGTGGACCGTTTTCCGCCACGGAGGCCCGAAGAGCTATGCTCGAAGGGCACGAAAGCTCCGACCTAATCCTGCAGGATCAAGCAGTATCAGCAGCAAACTACCCGCCCCTGCGGCTGTGCTTCACAATCTCGATGCTATGCGTGCGGATCTTCTTGCGCAGCGTGTTGCGGTTGAGCCCGAGCAGGTCTGCCGCCTTGATCTGGTTGCCGCCGCAGGCATTGAGCGCCATGGCGATCAGCGGCGCCTCGACCTTGTCGATGACCCGCTGATACATGCCCGGCGGCGGCAGATTGGGCTCATGCTCGCGCAGCAATTGCCCGACATGGGTTTCGACAGCCATGGAAATGTCCATCGGGCCCGATGAGGTGCTGACTGATGGACGATCGACGATATTGAGCTCGTTCTGGACGATTTCCGCCGAAATCTGTTCGTCGGCATAGAGCGCCGAGAGGCGGCGGACCAGGTTTTCCAGTTCACGGATATTGCCGGGCCAATTGTAGTTCTGCATCAGCCGGATGGCTTCGGGCGAGATGGTCTTGGACGGCTCGCCTTCCCGCTGTGCCAGGCGCAGGAAATGCTGCACCAGGTCGGTGATGTCGTCGATGCGCTCGCGCAGCGGCGGCAGGCGGATCGGCACGACATTGAGGCGGTAATACAGATCTTCGCGGAACAGGCCCTGCCGGATCATCTGGCTGAGATCGCGATGGGTGGCAGCCACGATGCGCACATTGGTCTTGATGGCACTGCGGCCACCCACCATGGTGTACTCACCCTCCTGCAGCACGCGCAGCAGGCGTGTCTGGGCGTCCATCGGCATGTCGCCGATCTCGTCGAGGAACAGCGTGCCGCCCTCGGCCTGCTCGAAACGGCCCGAGGAACGGGTATTGGCGCCGGTAAAGGCGCCCTTCTCGTGGCCGAACAGTTCCGCCTCGATCAGGTCGCGCGGGATGGCGGCCATGTTGATGGCGACGAAGGGGCCGTTGCGGCGCTTGCCGAAATCATGCAGCGCCCGCGCCACCAGTTCCTTGCCGGTGCCGCTCTCGCCGGTGATCATCACCGTCAGGTCGGTCTGCATCAGCCGCGCCAGGGCGCGATAGATATCCTGCATGGCGGTGGAGCGGCCCACCAGCGGCATGGTCTCGCCCGGCTCCTCGGCCTTGCGCTCGGCATTGGTCGGCTTCTTGGCGTCAGCCAGGGCCCGCGACACCACCGAGAGCACCTCGGTGATATCGAAGGGTTTGGGCAGATATTCATAGGCGCCCACTTCCGAGGCGCGGATTGCCGTCATGAAGGTATTCTGCGCGCTCATCACGATCATCGGCAGCTCGGGGCGGAGCTTCTTGATCTTGGGCATCACCTCGAAGGCATTGCCATCGGGCATCGCCACGTCGGTAATCAGGATATCCCCTTCTCCGCGGCTGACCCAGTTCCACATGGTCGAGATATTGCCCGTGGGCCGCACCTCGTAGCCGGCCCGGGTCAGGGCCTGGTTGAGCACCATGCGGATAGCGGCATCGTCATCGGCAAGCAGAACGACATGGCTCATATGGTCGAACCCTCTTCGGCGTCGGCAGGAGTCTGGAAGGCACCGCTGGCCACGGGCAGCAGGATGCGGAAACGGGTACGGCCCGGGCGGCTGTCACAATCGATCACCCCGCCATGATCCCCGACAATCTTGGCCACCAGCGCCAGGCCCAGGCCCGAACCATTGGTCTTGGTGGTGACGAAGGGATCGAACAGGAACGGCAGGATATCAGGCGGAACGCCCGGGCCATTGTCCTCGATAACGATTTCGAGCGGCAGCGAAATGCGCTCGGCCACGCCGGCCACGCTGATGCGGATGCCGGGGCGGAAAGCCGTTGTCAGCTTGATCTCGGGCTTCTGGGTTCTTTCGAGGGCCTCGGAGGCGTTCTTGATCAGGTTGAGGAACACCTGGATCAACTGGTCGCGATTGCCGAAGACCGGCGGCAGGGAAGGATCGTATTCCTCATCGAAAGTGATGCCGCGCGCGACCCCGTTGCGCGCCAGCAGTTTAACCCGGTCGAGCACCACATGGATGTTGATCGGCTCACGCTCCATGGGACGTTCGTCGCCGAACACTTCGACCCGGTCGATCAGCCCGACAATGCGATCAGTTTCCTCCCGGATCAGCCGCGCCAATGGCACTTCGTCGGAGGCCACGGATTGTTCGAGCAATTGCGCCGCACCACGAATGCCGGAAAGCGGGTTCTTGATTTCGTGCGCCAGCATGGATGCCAGGCCCGTGACCGAGCGCGCGGCCCCGCGCGAAACCATCTGCCGGTCGATCTTGTCGGCCATGGTGCGCTCCTGGATCAGCACCGCCACCCGCCCATCCGTATCCGAGATCGGGCTGGCAAAGACGTCCGCGACACGTTCATCGCCGAAGCGCGAGGAGCCCACGCGCACCCGATACTCGGTCATCGGCGCCCGGCGCTGCAATACGGTCTCGACCAGGGAGATGATCGGCGAACCAAAGGCGATCAGGTCGTCCAGCGTCTGGCGCGTCAGAACGCTCAGCGACGCGCCGAAAAACGCCTCGGCCGCATAATTGACGAACTGGATGCGCCGCGCTTCGTCCAGCACCAGAATGGGCTGCGGCAGGGCCTGCAACACAGCACGCGCCGGCACCGAATCCACGTCCATCAGTACCGCACCGCTCACGCTGCAGCCCTCCACTCGCCAGAAAACAGTGTGGCGATCATATCCAGCACCGCTTGTGTATTATCGTTGTCGAGCAGCGCCCTGCGGGTCGGCTTGTCGAGCATGAGGCCCGCCGCTTCTGCGTACCAATCGAGATGCTTGCGCGCCGCCCGCAATCCGACCTCCCGGCCATAATCGACCAGCATGTCCTCGTAGTGCTGCTGCACCAGGGCCACGAGGCCAGCGCCCTCCGGAGCACTCTGAACGGGTTCGCCGGCAAGACCGGCGCCGATTTGCCCGACCCGCCAGGGTTGCCCCTGCGCTCCGCGGCCCAGCATCACCGCAGCGGCCCCAGACTGCTCCAGTGCCAGCCGCGCACTGTCCAGGTCGACAATGTCGCCATTGACCACCACAGGCACGTCGACTGCTTCCACCACGCTGCGCACGAGGCCCCAACGGGCATTGCCCTTGTAGAACTGCTGCCGTGTACGCCCATGGACACTGATCATCTGCGCCCCGGCGCTCACCGCCAGCCGGGCGATCTGCGCCGCATTGAGGCTGTCATCATCCCAGCCCAGGCGCATCTTGACCGTTACCGGCCTGCTGGTCGCCTCGGCAACGGCCTCGACAATGGCCAGGGCCTGGTCCGGCACCCGCATCAGCGCCGAACCGGCATAGCCATTGGTCACGCGCTTTGCCGGACAGCCAAAATTGATGTCGATGATATCGGCCCCGGCAGCATCGGCAATGCGCGCGCCTTCCGCCATCCACTGCGGCTCGCAGCCGGCCAGCTGCACCATATGCGGCAGGTTCCCGGCCCGCGTCAGCTTGCGGACCATACCTTCATGGCCGGTGGTCAGGGCTGAACTGGCCACCATCTCGGAAACCACCAGGCCCGCGCCATGCCGTTCGGCGATCTCGCGGAAAGGACGGTCGGTAATGCCCGCCATCGGCGCCAGGAAGGCGCGATTGCGAATAGCATGCCCTCCGATGCTCAATGCGCAGGCACTGTCTTTCAAAGAGTTGCCCCAGAAATGTTCATTTTGGCAATGGTGCCCGCACAATAATCATTTTCATTGGGTGCGCAACCGCTTCGCACTGTCGCAGCAATGGAAACCAGCCCTGCTCTTGCCGCATGGCGGGGCTGGGGCTAGACCGTATGCGAAGATGACGGTTCCGTTTCGAAGTGCCTATATCGCCATGCGTGCAAAATCCATAGCCGTCATCATTGTTGCCGCCGGAAGAGGCGAACGCGCTAGCGCTACCCGGCGCGCCGATCCTAAGCAGTATCAGCGCGTGGGCGGCAAAGCAGTGCTGACGCGGTCCATCGAGTCCTTTCTGGCGCTGCCAGAAGTCACGACAATTACGCCCATCATCCACGTCGACCATGCTGAAATGTATGCCGCGCTGGCCATCTCGGACCCACGGGTGCTGCCACCGGTCATTGGTGGGCCGACCCGGCAGGCCTCGGTATTGGAAGGCCTCAAGGCATTAGCGCCAATGCGCCCTGACCTCGTGCTGATCCATGATGCGGCGCGGCCATTCGCAGAGAGCGGCGTCATCGCTGACGTTATCGCCACCCTGGACAGTTATGACGGTGCACTGCCCGTCTCGCCGATCACCGATACAATCAAGCGCTCGCTCGACGGCAAGCATGTAGCGACAACTGAAGACCGCAGCCAGCTCTATGCTGCCCAGACGCCGCAAGGCTTCCGCTTTGGGCAAATTTTCTCGGCCCATATGCGGGCCCCGACCGCGCGCCGCCAGTTCACTGACGACGCCGAGATTGCAGAGTGGGCCGGCCTGCGTGTCGCCATGGTCCCCGGCCATGTGGAGGCCTTCAAGATCACCTATCCCGGCGACTTTGCCCGGGCCGAACGCGTCATTGCTGGAGATGCTGCCATGGAAACCCGCATCGGCACGGGCTACGACGTCCATCCCTTTGCCCCGGGCGACGCCGTCTGGCTCTGCGGGGTCAGAATTCCGCACACGGCCAGGCTGCAGGGCCATTCGGATGCCGACGTGGCGCTGCACGCCCTCACCGACGCCATCCTGGGTGCCATCGGCGAAGGTGATATCGGCGTCCATTTCCCGCCCAGCGACATGCAATGGAAGGGCGCCGCATCGACGATCTTCCTGCGTCATGCCGGCGACCTGGTCAGGCGCCGGGGCGGCCGTATCGTCAATCTGGACGTGACAATCGTTGCGGAAGCGCCGAGGATTGCGGCGCACGCCCCCGCCATGTGCGCCGTGATTGCCGAGACCGTCGGCATTTCGGCGTCCCGCGTGGCGGTCAAGGCGACAACCAATGAGAAGCTCGGTTTCATCGGGCGGGAGGAAGGGATCGTGGCAATGGCGAGTGCAAGCGTGGAAGTGCCGAGGGTCGACTGAATGGCAACCAAGGAAAAGCCCTCGACCGGCAAGCAGATCATCGACCTCCTGGCCGAACGCAACCAGACCCTTGTAACGGCGGAAAGCTGCACCGGCGGCATGATCGCCTCGGCGCTGACCGACATCCCCGGCGCGTCTGCGGCCATCTATGGCGGCTATGTGACCTATGCCAATTCGGCCAAATCCCGCATGATCCAGGTGCAGCCGCGCCTCATCCGCGATTACGGCGCCGTCAGCAATCAGGTCGCACGCGCCATGGCCGATGGCGCCCGCAACACCGCGCGGGTTGACTACGCAGTTGCGGTTACCGGCATTGCCGGGCCGGACGGTGGCAGCGAGAAGAAGCCAGTGGGCCTCGTCTATGTCGCGGTGTCCTCAGAACTGGCAACGGTCGTGATCGAACACCGTTTCGGCGACCTTGGTCGCGACGCTATCCGCAAGGCTACGGTCGACGCGGCGCTTGACCTCGTCCTTCAGGTGCTGACCAGCGATCCACCCAATCCATAGCAAAAGCTTCGGCAGGTCCGCCGTCCCGGCCAGTCTCGGGCGCGTCAGTTTATGATTTCGCCCCGATCAGCAGGGCGAATGTTGATCAGCCGGGTTCGCCAGATTTCAAGCGCTTCCGGCGTCAACCTGGTCCACTCCGTTATTTCGTCGATGATCCTCAGCGGCGCCGCGCTGCGATAGGAGCGTGTCGGATTGCCCGGGAATTTCTTGTCTGTGACATTCGGGTCGTTTTCAAATGCCCCCGTCGGCTCGATGCGATAGACGCGCGGGACCGAATTTTGCTGGAGCAGCTCGGCCGCGATTTCGGCCGCCAGGCCGGCACCGTCGACGAGTGCCGTGAAGTAGATGTGGTTCATCACGACGTCAGGTCGATAATTCGACTGGCGTCCGGCCGTCAGCAGATCACCGATCCGAAGGTCGGCGGTCGTACCGTGGTAAAATGGTCCTGCGTCGAGAACACCGGTCATCTCTTCACCCGCTTTTCAATGGCATTGTCCGCGATCGGCTGATAGCCCATGGCCCTTCACTAGGAACCGAAGCGCCGGTCCGCCTCGTCACAGAAGGCCCGCATGATCTCTTCCTGCTTGGCGGCAAAGGCCGGCTCAGCCACGGCCGCGATCAGCGGGTTGGAAATCTTGAAGTCGATCTCGAACCGCACGCGGGTCCCCTGCCCTTCGGGCTCGAAGCTCCAGACCGAGTCGAGATAGGCAAAGGGGCCGTCCACGGCCTTGGCGCGGATCGTCCGGGCCGAAGCGTCCAGCGTCACCCGGCTGGTATAGGACTGGGTGATGGGACCAAACGAGATGGTCATCTTCGCCAGACGCACATCCTTGCCGCCGGCCGCAGGGTCGGGCCGAACCTGCATGGCCTGGCAATTGGGCACGAAGCGTGGATAGTCCTCCAGGTCCGAGACGATGTTGAACATCCGCTCGGGCATATGCGGCACATGCCGTTCAAAGAACCGCTTCATCCTAGTGCCCGAGCTTGGCCAGACGGTTCGCCTTCAAACGCGCGAAATCCTCGCCGGCATGGTGCGAGGAACGTGTCAGCGGGCTCGACGAGACCAGCAGGAACCCCTTGGAGGTCGCGACAGTGGCAAAAGACTTGAACTCTTCCGGCGTCACGAAGCGCTGCAGCGGATAGTGCTTCTTGGTGGGCTGCAGATATTGCCCGATGGTCAGGAAATCGACATCGGCCGAGCGCAGGTCGTCCATGAGCTGCAAGACTTCGTTCCGCTCTTCGCCCAGCCCGACCATGATGCCGGACTTGGTGAAGATGGTCGGGTCCAGCTCCTTGACCCGCTGCAACAGTCGGATCGAGTGGAAATAGCGCGCGCCGGGGCGGACCTTGAGATATTTCGAGGGCACGGTTTCCAGATTGTGGTTGAACACATCGGGCCGGGCCGCGACCACGATTTCGAGCGCACCATCCTTGCGCAGGAAGTCCGGCGTCAGGATCTCGATGGTCGTCCTCGGATTACGGGCGCGAATGGCCAGAATGACATCGGCAAAATGTTGCGCGCCGCCATCGGCCAGGTCGTCACGGTCCACCGAGGTGATGACGACGTGCTCAAGCCCAAGCTTTTCAACGGCAATGGCGACGTTTTCCGGCTCTTGTGGGTCGAGGGCCGTAGGGAGGCCGGTGCGGACATTGCAGAAGGCGCATGCCCGCGTGCAGATTTCGCCCATGATCATCATGGTCGCGTGCTTCTTGCTCCAGCACTCCCCGATATTGGGGCAGCCGGCCTCCTCGCAGACGGTGACGAGATTGTTCTCGCGCACGATTTTCTGCGTCTCGTTATAGATGGGTGAACCGGGCGCCTTGACGCGGATCCAGTCCGGCTTGCGCAGCACAACGCTGTCGGGCCGGTTGGCCTTTTCCGGGTGGCGCGGCTTGACCGCAGAATTGTCGATGAGCGTGACCATGTCAGTCCTGACTGGGGATTAGCCCCTATATCGCTCCCTTGCGCAGCCGGTTCAACCCGGCCTTATGGGTGATTGGCAGCCATGCGGGCCGCCTATCCCAGAATTTCCTGCATATCCACCCAGTCCCCGCCCCGCGACGCCGAGAGGATTGTTGCCTGCACCAGGCCCAGCGAACCGAGATTGTCCTCCCCGGAGCTGAAGCCACGGGGCACGACGCCATTGTCCAGCACATTGGCGATGGCATTGAGCGTGCCGGTCCGGTCCGGGAATTTCACAGTGTCCAGTTTGACCTTTTCCGGCTTGCCGTCGAGGGGGCGCAAGGTCAGCACATCCGGCCCCGCCATGTCGCGGAAATGGTCGCGCGAAGTCCAGGCAATCTGCCCTTCGGCGCCGTCCATGACCCATTCGCCCGCCCAGGGCGTCACCGGCCCCGAATTCATCCAGCTGGCCCGGTAGGACACTACCGTGCCCTTGGAGAATTCGATCGTCGCCACCCCGCTCGGATCAAAGCGGAACGGGCTGCCCGGCGGGTTCCATGTCCGGCACGAGAGCCGCACCGGTTCATCGCCCAGCACGAACCGCATCAGGTCGAAATGGTGGATCGACATGTCGGCCAGCAGCGGATCGGGCATGTCCCAATAGCGATAGCCCTGGCTGGGACCGTGGCGGCGGAAATCGATCGACACCATATTGAGCGCCCCGAACTTCCCCGCCGCAATGAGGTCGGCTGCGGCAATCGGCGCCGGCTGGTGGCGATAATTCTGGCTGACCATCAGCACACGGCCCTGCGCCTTGGCCAGGGCCACCAGTTCCTTGCCCTGGGCAATGGTGGTGGTGAACGGCTTTTCCACCAGCACATTGTAGCCCAGCTCCAGGCAGCGCTTCACGACCGGATAATGTGCTTCGGTCCGCAGGGTACAGAGCGCCAGGGTCGCGTCGCTGTGCTTGGCGGCATCTTCCAGGCTGTGGAAGCACAGTTTGGGGTCAACGCCCAGCTCAGTCTGGACGCGCTCGGTGGCCTCGGGATTGGTATCCACATAGCCCACCATTTCGACAGTGGGAACTTTGGGGATAACGTCCTTGGACCAGCTGAAACCCCAATGTCCCAGACCGATCTGGATTGCCTTGACCATGTGGATAACTCCTTTGGTTGTACGTTCCGAACGCCGGGCGAATGAACGGGCCCGGGTTACCCCGGACCAACGAATGAACAGGCCTAGATGTTCAGGGCGCGACCATATGCATCAAGCACGCTTTCCTTCATGGTCTCGGAAAGGGTCGGATGCGGGAAGATGGTGTGGATGAGCTCTTCCTCGGTGGTTTCGAGGTTCATGGCGACCACGAAACCCTGAATCAGCTCGGTGACTTCGGCGCCAACCATATGGGCGCCCAAGAGCTCCCCGGTCTTGGCATCGAAAATGGTCTTGACCAGGCCATCGGGTTCGCCCAGGGCGATAGCCTTGCCATTGCCCACAAAGGGGAAGCGGCCGACCTTGATTTCGCGCCCGGCTTCCTTGGCCTTGGCTTCGGTCAGGCCGACGCTCGCCACCTGCGGCTCGCAATAGGTGCAGCCCGGCACCTTGGTCTTGTCGAGACCATGCACCTTGAGGCCCGCGATCTTTTCCACGGTGATGACGGCCTCGTGCTCGGCCTTGTGCGCCAGCATCGGTGGACCGGCGACATCGCCGATAGCCCAGATGCCGTCCACATTGGTCTTGCCATAGCCATCGATGACGATGGCGCCGCGCTCAGTCTTGACGCCAACCGTCTCGAGGCCCAGGCCTTCGATATTGCACTGCACGCCAACCGCCGAGATCAGCTTGTCGCCCGCAATCTGCTGGCTCTTGCCATCCTTGGTTTCGACATGCGCCACGATACCGTCCTTGGTCTTTTCGACCTTGGCGACCTTGGCTTCCGTCAGGAATTTGATGCCGCGCTTCTCCAGCCGTTTGCGGGCAAGGCCCGAAATCTCGGCGTCCTCGACCGGCAGGATCTGCGGCAGCAGCTCGATCACGGTCACCTCGGCGCCCAGCGAGCGGTAGAAGGACGCGAATTCGATGCCGATGGCGCCCGAGCCCATGACCACCAGCGACTTGGGCATTTCGGCCGGCTTCAACGCTTCAAAATAGGTCCAGATCTTGTCGCCATCGGGTTCGATACCCGGCAGCACGCGCGGACGCGCGCCGGTGGCGATGATGATGTTCTTGGCCTTGTAGGTCCCCTCGCCCAGCGCATTCTTGGGCACCGGACCCTGCGGCTGCACGATGGGCTTCCCGGAAGCCCCCACCTTGATTTCGCCGGGCTTGGTGATGGTGGCTTCACCCCAGATGATGTCGATCTTGTTCTTCTTCATCAGGAACTGCACGCCATTGTTCATCTGCGCCGCAATGGCGCGCGAACGCTTGACGATGCCATCGAGGTCAAAGCCGAATTTTTCTGCCGTGAGGCCATAATCCTTGGCGTGGCCCATATGACCGTAGATTTCGGCCGAGCGCAGCAGCGCCTTGGTGGGGATACAGCCCCAATTGGAACAGATGCCGGCCATGTGCTCGCGCTCGACAATGGCCACCTTCATGCCCAGCTGCGCGCCACGGATGGCGGCAACATAGCCGCCCGGACCTGCGCCGATGACGAGAAGATCGTATTGGTCAGCCATTTGGGCCTCCAGAATAAGACAGGGTCAGAGACCCAGAACCTGTTTGACGAGCGGCACGAGACCCTCGCCGATAGCGCGTGTATTGGCGGGATCGAGATGCACGCCGTCGCGCGGGTCGGCCTTGGCGACCGTGGCAGCGTCAAAAAACGCGACCCCGGTTTCCTCGGCATGGCGGCGATAGTGCCGGGCGAAGTCCTGGGATTCGCGCAGCAGATGGTCGAGCCCGCCGAAATTGCTCAGCATGTTCTCATTGGTCGTTTCCACCACATGTGGCGGGGAAACCAGAATGATCTGCGGAGCAGCCTCGCCAGTCCCTGCGAAGTGTCCGCGCGTCATCTCGATAAGACGCCGCGCACCACGGGCCGCATAGGCGGCGGTGCCCGCCACGAAGGGCTTCAAATCGTTGGTGCCCAGCATGATGATGACGAGATCGAGCGGCTTGTGGCTGTCGAGCAGCGTCGGCAGGATGCGGGCGCCATTGCGATCGGCAGCCGCCGTCCAGTCGTCATAGGCCGTGGCGCGGCCGCCAAGGCCTTCGGCAATCACGCGCGCCTTGCCGCCGAGACCCTGCTCCAGGGTCGTCGGCCAGCGGTGTTCGAAGGCATGGCGAGGCCCGCCACCGGGGTCCGCGCCATAGGTCAGGCTGTCGCCGTAAGCGAGAATAGTCTTCATCGCCAAAGCTCCTAGGCCAGCATCATCACCGGGTTTTCGATCAGGCCCTTGAACACGCCGAGCACTTCAGCGCCCAAAGCACCGTCGACCGAGCGATGGTCACAGGACAGCGTGCAGGTCATGAACTGGCCGATCTTGATCTCGCCCTTCTCGGCATAGACCCGTTCCTCGCCCACGCCGACCGCCAGGATCGTGCCATGCGGCGGGTTGATCACGGCAGCAAAATCCTTGATGCCGAACATGCCCAGATTGGAGACCGAGGAGGCGCCGCCCTGGTATTCGTGCGGCATCAGCTTCTTGTTGCGGGCGCGGGTGGCGAGGTCCTTCACGGCCTCGGAAATCTCGCGCAGGCTCTTGGTGTCGCAGCTCTTGACCACCGGGGTGAAGAGACCACCCGGAATGGCCACGGCCACGGCGACGTCGCTCCGCTTGTGGTAGAGGATGGAATCCCCGGCCCATGTGGCGTTGGCGGTGGGCACGCGCTGCAAGGCAATGGCCCAGGCCTTCATGACGAAGTCATTGACCGAAAGCTTGAATTCCGGCTTGCCGTCCTTGGACTTGGGCGCGGTGGCATTGATCTGCTCACGGGCCGCCAGCAGGGCATCGATCTTGCAATCCACCGTCAGGTAGAAATGCGGCACCGTCTGCTTGCTCTCGGTCAGGCGGGCGGCAATGGTCTTGCGCATGCCATCGGCGGGCACCAGCTCGTAGGTCCCTTCCTCGTACATGGCCAATACCTGAGCCTTGCTGAGGCCACCGGCCATGCCTGCGCCACCCGATGCCGCAGCGGCCGGAGCAGCCGAAGCGGCCTTGAGCGGCGTCTTGCCCGACTTGGCAGCCTCGACGTCCGACTTCACCACGCGACCCTTGGGGCCTGAGCCGGAAATGGCGGCAACATCGATGCCCGCCTCCTTGGCCAGACGACGGGCCAGCGGCGAGGCAAACACCTTGCCGCCGTCGGCCTTGGCCGGTGCAGCGGCAGGCTTGGGCGCTTCCGCCTTGGCAGCGGGCGCCGGAGCGGCGGCTGGAGCAGGCTCTTCCGCCTTGGGTGTCTCGGCCTTCTGTGGCTCCGCCTTGGGGGCGGGCGCGGCAGAGCCAATCGCACTGGCCTCCTCGCCTTCCTGCAGCAGCACGGCAATGACGGCGTTGACCTTCACATTGTCGGTGCCTTCGGCAACGAGAATCTTGCCGATCTTGCCCTCGTCCACGGCCTCGACTTCCATCGTGGCCTTGTCGGTCTCAATCTCGGCGATCACGTCGCCGGACGAAACGCTGTCGCCTTCCTTGACGTGCCACTTGGCAAGCTTGCCCTCTTCCATCGTCGGAGAGAGCGCCGGCATGGTAATATCGATTGGCATCCCGGTTCTCCTTACGAGCGATAGGTCACGGCATTCACCGCCGCGATCACTTCATCAACGTTGGGCAGCGCCAGCTTTTCGAGGTTGGCGGCATAGGGCATGGGCACGTCCTTGCCGGTCACGCGCATGACGGGCGCATCGAGATAGTCGAAG
Source organism: uncultured Devosia sp. (assembly GCA_965651655.1). GTDB lineage: Bacteria > Pseudomonadota > Alphaproteobacteria > Rhizobiales > Devosiaceae > Devosia. The sequence goes on along the minus strand of CBFGTF010000001.1, from coordinate 54,903 downwards.
GCCTTCTCCATCACCTGCGCCGAGATTTCAGAGCCGATGCCATTCTGCGGCCAGCCTTCTTCCACGGTCACCAGGCGCCCGGTCTTCTTCACCGACTCGATAACGGTGTCGATATCGAGCGGGCGCAGCGTTCTGAGGTCGATCAGTTCCACATCGACACCGGCGGCCACCAGCTTCTCGGTCGCCTGGGTGGCGTAGCGCATGCCCATCGAGAACGAGACGATGGTCACGTCGGCGCCCTTGCGGGCAATACGGGCCTTGCCGATGGGCAGCACGAAATCATCGACCTTGGGCACAAGGCCCGTGGAGCCGTAGAGAATTTCGTTTTCGAGGAAGACGACGGGATTGGGCGAACGGATCGCGGCCTTGAGCAGGCCCTTGGCATCCGCCGCGCTATAGGGGGCAATGACGGTCAGGCCCGGAACATGGCTGTACCAGGCCGAATAGTCCTGGCTGTGCTGCGCGCCGACACGAGCCGCTGCACCATTGGGGCCGCGAAACACCATCGGCGCCTTCACCTGCCCTCCGGACATGTAGAGCTGCTTGGCGGCCGAATTGATGATCTGGTCGATCGCCTGCATGGCAAAGTTCCAGGTCATGAACTCCACGACCGGCTTCAACCCGGCAAAGGCAGCACCGACTGCCAGACCGGCAAAGCCGTGCTCGGTGATCGGCGTATCGATGACGCGGTCCTTGCCGAATTCCTGCAGCAGGCCCTGGGTGATCTTGTAGGCGCCCTGATATTCGGCGACCTCTTCACCCATGATGAAGACGTCCTTGTCGCGGCGCAGTTCCTCGGCCATGGCCTCGTTGAGGGCCTGGCGCACGGTCATCTCGACCATTTCCACGCCTTCGGGGAGGTCCGGATCTGCCTGCGGCTCGAATTTCGGAGCCGCCGGAACGGCAGCAGCGGCCGGCGCCGCATCGGCAGCCTTTTCCGCCGCAGCAACGGGCGCCTCGGCCGGCTCTGGAGCGGTTTCTGCTACAGGGGCCTTGGCCTCGCCGGCGCTCTCGCCCTCGGCCAGCACCAATGCGATGGGCGTATTGACCTTCACCCCTTCCGTGCCCTCGGCGACGAGAATTTCCGTGACCGTGCCTTCATCCACGGACTCGACTTCCATCGTCGCCTTGTCGGTTTCGATTTCGGCCAGCACGTCGCCGGACTTCACCTTGTCACCAACCTTGACCACCCATTTGGCAAGCTTGCCTTCTTCCATGGTCGGCGACAAAGCGGGCATGAGGATTTGGGGCATATCAGCTCTCCACGAGGATCGCGCCGGGCATGGAGGCCACAGGGCGGAGAATGGAATGGGGGGAAAGGGCGGCGGTATCGATCCGCCAGCCATTGAGTTTCTTCGGTGTGATCTGCGCAGCGCCATCGGGCCGCTGGTTGACCACCCAGCCGCTCAGCACCAGGCCAAGGATGACAAAGGCAAGCGCGGCGATGACGGCACGCTTGTAGATCGCCGCCTGCACTTCACCGGCAAGGCCCGCGCGCTGGCTGATCTCGCCAAAGCGCCACCAGCCGAACAGCCAGCCGCGCCATTGTCCCGCCGGCGCCAGCCTGCTGATGGCAACGGCCTGGCCGGCGGCCAGGGCCACCGACAGGGCTGCAAACAGCAGGACAACGCCGAGAAGGATGCTCATCGCCGGTCCTAGGCTTCGATGGTGATGTCAGTCCAGAGTTCGGACGCCGCCGGCTCGGGATCATTGGTCGCAAAATCTGCCGCCTCCGTGACGATGGCGCGAATTTCGGTCTCGATCTTCTTGAGGTCGTCCTCGGTCACCGAGCCGCCTTCGATCAGCCGCGCCCGCACCTGCTCGATGGGGTCACGCTCCTGCCGGTACTTGGTCACTTCGTCCTTGGTCCGGTACTTGGCCGGGTCGGACATGGAGTGGCCGCGATAGCGGTAGGTCAGCATTTCGAGGATATAGGGACCCTTGCCGGACCGGGCATGCTCGATGGCGCGCTGGGCGGCGTCATGGACCATGCGCACATCCATGCCATCGACCTGCTCGCCCGGAATGTTGAAGGAGAGACCGCGCTGGCTGAAATCGGTGGTAGCCGCGGCCCGTTCGATCGAGGTGCCCATGGCATATTTGTTGTTCTCGATCACATAGACGACCGGCAGGTTCCAGAGCTTGGCCATGTTGAAGCTCTCATAGACCTGGCCCTGGTTGGCCGCGCCGTCGCCGAAATAGGTGATCGAGACCGAACCATCGCCCGAATATTTGCTGGCAAAGGCCAGGCCCGTGCCGAGCGAGGCCTGTGCGCCCACGATGCCATTGCCGCCATAGAAGCGATGCTCATTGGAGAACATGTGCATCGAGCCGCCCTTGCCCTTGGAAAGGCCGCCCTGGCGCCCGGTCAACTCAGCCATGACGCCTTTGGGGTCCAGGCCCATGACCAGCATATGGCCGTGGTCGCGATAGCCGGTGATCTGGGCATCCTTGCCCTTCTCCGAGGCCATGGTGATGCCGGTCACGACCGCTTCCTGCCCGATATAGAGGTGGCAGAAGCCACCGATCAGGCCCATGCCATACATCTGGCCGGCCTTTTCCTCGAACCGCCGGATCAGCAGCATCTCGCGAAACGCTTCGAGATCCTGCTCCTGGGTGAACTGGGGGATATTGGGCTGCGTCTTGGCCTTGGTGGCCGTCGCCTTGCGCGCCATTCTACACTCCGCTTGGGTCGGGGAATTTGCCGCTCTGGCCGATCAGGCCACTTCACGCATGATACTGCAAGCGCAAGGGCAATAACATTGCCCGGACGGAGATGCCAGAACGGAATTAAAGCGTTGAATCTGCTTCGATAATCGAGATTAACTGATCATCGATTAATTCTACATATTGACCAGAAACTGGTTTACCCGTTTCGGGATTCACCATGACCAGGACATCGTCGGCATGGGCCATATTGAGCAGCGCCCGCGCCCTCTCCACAACAATGTCGGGATCCAGATGACGCGGATTGAGCAGCGACACGCGGTGCCGGTACGCCTCGATCTCGGCCTGCAAGGCCGCGCTACGGTCCTCCAGGATCTCGATATCGGCCATGATATCCTCGCGGCCGGTAATGCCAAACTGGCCCGACAGCGCCGAATAACCCAGATAGGCCTGGAATCCGAGCAGCGTGACCGTGAGGGCCAGTGGACGCCAGAATGGGGGACGTTTGAGACGGGTGGGCATGGGCGGACCAATTCGAGATGGCCGACAATGCCTCAAAAGGCATTAATGCGGAGTTTCCTATTCTGCCGCCGCGCGGTCGGAACGCGGAATCTCGTGGAACAGGGCGCTGACCGACTCACCGTTGTTGATCCGGCGCATGGCTTCGGCCAGGGCCGGCGCGACGGACAGCACGGTGAGCTTTTCCGTCACCCCGCTTGCCGCAATGGGCAGGGTATTGGTGCAGACAATCTCGCTGAGATCGGGCTCTGCGCTCAGGCGGGACAGCGCCGAGCCGGCAAAAATGCCGTGCGTACAGGCAATGCGGATGGAGCGTGCGCCATTGGCGCGCAGATGCGCCATGAGTTCTATCATGGAGCCGCCGCTGGCGATCTCGTCGTCCAGCACGATGACGTCACGGTCGCGCACGTCCCCGATGATCGCGGAAATGTGGACCTTGGTATCGCTGATCCGCTCCTTGGCCCCGGCGGCAACCGGCGTCCCCAGCCGCCGGGCAAAGGCCGCCGCGGTCTTGGCATTGCCCAGGTCGGGCGACACCACCACGGCATTGGCGAGGTCATAGCGCTGGAAATAGGCCGCCAGTTCGCCCAGCGCGTGCAGGTGGTCCACCGGCACACTGAAAAAACCGTGCACCTGCGGCGAGTGAAGCGTCATGGTCACGACACGGCTGGCTCCTGCCGTCATCAGCAGGTCCGCCACCATCCGCCCACCGATGGAAATGCGGGGCGCGTCCTTCTTGTCGGACCGCGCATAGGCATAATGGGGAATGACCGCGGTAATCCGCGCCGCCGAAGCGCCACGCGCCGCATCCAGCATCAACAGCAATTCGACCAGATGGTCCTGCACCGGCGCGCTCAGCGTCTGGATCAGGAACACATCCTGCTCGCGGCAATTGGCCTGCAATTGCACTTCCAGGCAGTCATTGGAAAAACGCTTGATGGCGGTGGGCTGAAGAGGCACGCCCAGTTGCGCGCAAATCTCGTGCGCCAGCTGCGGATGCGAGCTTCCAGCGAACACGGCAATCGGGTTCATGGGAACATCCTCGGCATCTGGCGACGGTGCACGTCCTTACCGCAACGCCAGACCGGGGGCAACAGCCGATGCCCCTGCCCTATAGCGCCACGTAGTCGATCTCCTGGAACCGCGCCACTTCCGGCACCCAGCGGTCGCGCACGAAGGCAACATGGACCGGATGGATATTGTAGGCGTCATAGGCAGCCTGGTCGGCGAACTCCATGGAAAAGCCGAAGGCAAAATCCGCCTTCGGGCTCACCTGTCGCAAGCGCTCGAAACGCTCGACGCCGGGAATAGCCTCCAGCACCAGAGCGGCATCGAGAAAGGCGCGCTCCTCCGCAGAACCCTTTGCATGCTTGAGGGTAAAGACGACATTATGGCGGATCATTGGGCGGCACCCATGGCTTCATTGGCGGCGATGGCGGCCATGTTGACGATGCCGCGGCTGGTCACCGATGGCGCCAGAATATGGGCCGGCGCCTGCATCCCCATCAGGATCGGCCCAACGGCCAGGGCGTTGTTCATTTCCTTGAGCAGCGTCATCGACAGGTTTGCCGCATCGAGATCGGGGAAGATCAGCAGGTTTGCTTCGCCCTTGAGCACCGTATCGGGGATATAGCGCTCGCGCAGGCCCCCGTTGAGGGCGAGATCGCCCTGCATTTCGCCTTCAACGATCAAGTCCGGGGCAACGGACTTCAACTTGGTATAGGCTTCGCGCATCTTGTAGGCGCTGTCGCCATCGCGAGAGCCAAAATTGGAATAGCTCAGCAGGGCGGCCCTGGCCTCGATATTGAATCGCTTGAGGTGATCCCGCGCCTGCAAGGCAATGGACACGATTTCGTCGGCGCTGGGGTTCTGGTTCACATAGGTGTCGGTGAGGAAGAAGGCGCCACGCGGCATGATCAGCATGGAAAGGGCCGAAGCCTGTGTCACGCCTGGCTGGAGGCCAAGAATCGACCCCAGGTCCCGCACATGCTTGATGAACCGGCCCTGCAGCCCGCACAGCAGCGCATCGGCCTCGCCCCGCTTTACCGCCAGGGCCCCAATGACCGTGGTATTGGTACGCACGATGGTCCGCGCGGTGTCCGGCGTCACGCCGTTGCGTCCCACCAGCGAGTGGAACAGGCTCACATAGTCGCGATAGCGCGGATCGTCCTCGGGATTGATCACCTCGAAATCGCGTCCCGGCTGGATGGACAGGCCAAAGCGCTCGATGCGCGCTTCCAGCACCGCCGGGCGTCCGATCAGGATCGGGCGGGCAATGCCTTCCTCGAGCAGCACCTGGGCTGCCCGCAACACACGCTCGTCCTCGCCATCGGCGAAGGCGATACGCTTGCCCTGCCCTTGCGCCCGGTCGAAAATCGGCTTCATGACGAGGCCGGAGCGGAACACGAAGCGATTGAGGCTGTCGAGATAGGCGTCCCAGTCCTCGATCGGCTTCTTGGCCACCCCGGACTCCATGGCCGCCCGGGCCACGGCGGGCGCAATCCTGAGGATCAGCCGCTGGTCGAACGGGTTGGGAATGATGTGTTCAGGGCCATAGACGGCCGGCGCGCCGGAGGGCGACACCTCCAGTCCAGGTTCATGCGCTAGCTTGGCGATGGCCCGAACCGCCGCCAGCTTCATCTCCTCATTGATCGTGGTGGCATGCACGTCGAGCGCCCCACGGAAGATGAAGGGGAAGCACAGGACATTGTTGACCTGGTTGGGATAGTCCGAGCGCCCGGTGCACACCATGGCGTCGGGACGGACCTCCCTGGCGACTTCGGGCATGATCTCCGGGTTCGGATTGGCCAGCGCCAGGATCAGCGGCTTGGGCGCCATCTTCGCCAGCATTTCGGGCTTGAGCGCCCCGGCGGCGGAAAGCCCCAGGAACACATCGGCGCCCTCGATCACCTCGGCCAGCGTCGTGGCTTCGCTGGTACGGCGGAACTGGCCGCGCCACTTGTCATTGACGTCATTGCGCTTGTGGGTGACCAGGCCATCCTTGTCCGCCACCCAGATATTCTCGTGCTTGGCGCCCAGGGCCACCAGCACGTTGAGGCAGGCAATGGCCGCGGCCCCTGCCCCCGACGTGCAGATTTTCACGTCCTCGATCTTCTTGCCGGACAATTCCAGCCCGTTGAGTACCGCGGCGCCCACAATGATCGCCGTGCCGTGCTGGTCGTCATGGAAGACCGGGATCGGCATGCGCTCGCGCAGCGCTTCCTCGATCTCGAAACAGTCCGGCGCGCGAATATCCTCGAGATTGATGCCGCCAAAGGTCGGCCACAATGGCGCAACCGCGTCGATGAATTTCTGCGGATTGATCTCGTCGATTTCCAGATCGAACACATCGATGCCGGCAAACTTCTTGAACAGAACCGCCTTGCCTTCCATCACCGGCTTGGAGGCCAGGGCCCCAATATTGCCCAGCCCCAGCACGGCCGTGCCATTGGAAATCACGGCCACCAGATTTTGCCGCGACGTATAGCGCGCCACCGATTCCGGATTGGCAGCGATCTCCTCGCAGGGGGCGGCGACGCCCGGGGAATAGGCAAGCGCCAGGTCGCGCTGGTTGCCAAGCGGCTTTGTGGCCTGGATTTCCAGCTTGCCGGGCTTGGGAAACTCATGGAAATGCAGCGCGGCGTCCCGCAATGCCTTGCGCTGTTCATTGATATCGTTCGACACGCAACTCTCTCCCCGGCGGCTCATTGGCCGCGTTGGTGCCATCAATCAGAGGGATTGAAAAGGCCGGATACGCCCATGGCGTCGAGTCGGCGGCAAAAATGCGGCGTCAGGCTGCCGAGGCGACCACTTCCAGTTTCGGCTGCGGATTACTGGCCGTGTAGAGCGCCATTGCCAGTTCCTTGTAGGCCCCGACCTTGAGCGCCGGCGCAAAAATGTAGCCCTGAGCATGCAGCACGCCCCGCGAACGCAGGTAGAGCGCCTGTTCTTCGGTCTCCACGCCTTCGGCCACGATCTCGCAATCGAGGTCCTTGGCCATGGCGATCAGCCCGTCCAGCACCGGCACCTGTGTTGTGCCCGGCTTGATCATGTCCACAAAGATGCGGTCGATCTTGATGACGTCGACACCAAGCGTCGCGAGATAGGCCAGGTTCGAATGGCCGGTGCCGGCGTCGTCCATGGCCAGGCGCGCGCCCAGTGCATGCAGGCCCGAGATCACGCTGGTGGTGGTCATGGAATTGTTGAGCGGCCGGCGCTCGGTGATTTCGAACACCAATTGCCGGTAGCTGATCGACGACTGCCCGAAGATCGCCTGCACGTCCTCCACGATTCCCACGTCGCGGAAGTGCCCCTCGAACAGATTGATGGAGATTTTCATGTCCGGCATGATCTTGCTGAGGTCGCTCAGGTCGTTGCGCACCTGCTGCATCAGCGACACGGTCATGGGAATGGCCAGGCCCGTCACCTCGGCATAGTCGATGAAGGCGCCCGGCGGAATGACCTGTCCATTGCGCTTTTCCCAGCGGCACAGCACCTCGCAGCCCACCAGGTCGCCCGTGCGCAGGTTGATGACCGGCTGGTAATAGGGCTTGATCTCATTGCGCTCGATCGCCCGCTCCAGGTCGAAGGCCGGCACCCGTGAGCGCCTGACATAGCTCAAGTTGAGCAGCAGGAACACTGCACTGGCGATGCAGGCAATGACTGTAAACACCACGTCGAGGTCCGCATAACCCGAGCGCACCATGGCAAAGGGCACGGCATATTCGACCTTGATCGGGAACTGGCCGGCATAGCCCTGCGCGCTGATATAGTCCGTGCTCGAGGCCCGGCGATCAAAACCCGAAGGATCGCCAATGGTGACTATGGAAAGGCCATTGGTCAGCGTTACCCGCATCATGGCGGCGTCCGACAGCGTTTCCGAAAGCGCGTCCTCGGACTGCCCCAACAGCGGCACGAAGGCTGACACGCGCCTCGTCTCGCCGAAGGTCTGCGAAACCTTGAGCGCCGGCATGGACATCTCGCCCAGCTTCACTGCCGTCATGGTTTCGGTCAGGCCCGGCACTGGCAGCGGCTGCGACAAGGGCGAATGGGTGACCATCCGGCCATAGGCATCGCAATATTGTACGCCGTCCAGGTTCTCGACCAGGAACTGCTTCAAATTGAGACTCGACTCAATGGCTGTCTGGGCATTGGTCACGAAGGTCGGCGTGCACAGGGACGGACTGGCCGCAATCACCTGCCGCAGTGCGGCCACACCATCCATCGCACTTGAATTGATATGTGAGCTGATCGTCTCAACATACGATTGCGCATTGGCTTTTTCTCGATGCTGCACATAGGCGTCGAGCAAATAGTCCACCGCAATGATGGGCACGAACGCCAGCACGGCGCCCAGCAACATCAGAATATGAGAGAACTTGGACTTCACGCAGCGAATCCGACCAGGAAAATCTTGCCTACCTGACTAGCAAGCAAGGATTTAACGGGTCGTTAATGCTGATTAACCGTCGATAACCATATGACAGCAAGAAGGGCGACCCTCGGGATCGCCCTTCTGACGTCTGGAACTGCTCTCAAAATCGGGCGGCAGGTCAGCTCTGCACGTTGAGGCGGATGCTCAGCTCGCGCAACTGCTTGTTGTCTGCCGGGCTCGGCGCCCCCATCAGCAGGTCTTCGGCCTGCTGGTTCATGGGGAAGGCCGTAATCTCGCGCAGGTTCTGCACACCGCACAGCAGCATGACGATACGGTCGATGCCGAAAGCGGCCCCACCATGCGGCGGCGCGCCGTACTGGAATGCGCGGTACAGGCCACCGAACTGCTCCTCGACTTCCTGGCGCGACTTGCCGGTCAATTCGAAGGCCTTGACCATGGTCTCCGGCTCCTGGTTACGGATCGACCCGGAGGCGATCTCGAAGCCATTGCAGACGGCGTCGTACTGATAGGCCTTGAGCGAGAGCGGGTCGGGCCCGTTCAGGCCGTCTATGCCGCCCTGGGGCATGGAGAAAGGATTGTGCGCAAAGTCCATGCGCTTCTCTTCCTCGCTCCATTCATAGAACGGGAAGTCGACGATCCAGCACAGCGCGAACTGCTCGGTATCGACAACGCCGAGATCGGTCCCAACCTTGGTCCGGGCCTCACCGGCAAACTTGTAGAACTTGTCCGGACGCCCGGCGACGAAAAACACCGCGTCGCCATCATCGAGCCCCAGCTGGGCCTTGAGGGCGGCAGTGCGCTCTTCGCCGATATTCTTGGCGATCGGGCCGGACCCCTGCCCGTCCTTGAAAAAGATATAGCCAAGACCAGGCTGGCCCTCGCCCTGCGCCCAGGCATTCATACGGTCGCAGAAGGCCCGGCCGATGGGCTCGGCGCCGGCCTTGTTCTTGGCCGGGATGGCCCAGACTTCCACCTTCGGATCGGCTTCGATCTGATTGGCAAAGACCTTGAAGCCCGAGCCGGCGAAATGCTCGGTCACGCCCTGGATTTCAATCGGGTTGCGCAGGTCGGGTTTGTCCGAACCATATTTGCGGATCGCCGTGTCATAGGGGATGCGTGGCCAGCCCCTGGTGACGCGCTTGCCATCGGCAAACTTCTCGAACACTTCCGTCATGACCGGCTCGACGGTGTTCCACACGTCTTCCTGGGTCACGAAGCTCATTTCCAGGTCAAGCTGGTAGAACTCGCCCGGCAGGCGGTCGGCGCGCGGATCTTCGTCACGGAAACAGGGGGCGACCTGGAAATAACGGTCGAAGCCCGCCACCATCAGCAATTGCTTGTATTGCTGGGGCGCCTGCGGCAGCGCGAAGAACTTTCCGGGATGGATGCGGCTGGGCACCAGGAAGTCGCGCGCGCCCTCCGGCGAGGATGCCGTCAGGATCGGGGTCGAGAACTCGGTGAACCCGGCCTCCCCCATGCCGCCCCGCATCGCCGAGATGATCTTGGTGCGCTTGACGATATTGGCATGCAGCTTCTCGCGGCGCAGGTCGAGGAAACGATAGCGCAGGCGAATGTCCTCGGGATATTCGGCATCACCGAAAACCGGCAGCGGCAGTTCCTTGGCGGCCGAGAGCACCTCGATCTCGCGGATGAAGATTTCGATCGTGCCTGTCGGGATGTTCGGGTTCACCGCGGCCGCATCGCGCAGCTTCACTTCGCCATCGATGCGCAGCACCCATTCAGACCGCACTTTTTCCGCGGTGGCAAAGGCGGCGGAGTCGGGGTCGATCACGCACTGGGTGATGCCATAGTGATCCCGCAGGTCGATGAACAGCAATCCGCCATGGTCGCGGACGCGATGGACCCAGCCCGAGAGGCGGACATTATTGCCCGCATCGCCCGCCGTAAGGGCGCCACAGGTGTGGGAACGATAGCGATGCAGGGTCATGTCAGGTCTCGAAAATGCTGGGAAAGGCAGGATTCTTGGGCGGGAAAAGCGCATGGCAGCCCCCGCTTGTCAAGCAGCGCGGGCATATCGGTTTTCACGCCTTTACCGCAAGGGAAATCGACGGTGGAGCATCCGGGCCACACCTGCTAGGAAGAATGTTGACGATATTGAGACGGTATTGGGTATGGACCTGATTATTTCCACAGACGCGCTGGCCGAATTCTGCGAGCGCGCCGCCAAGTTCGAATTTGTAACGGTCGATACCGAATTCCTCCGTGAAACGACCTACTGGCCGCGCCTCTGCCTGATTCAGGTGGCAACGGACGATGAAGCCGTGCTGATCGATCCGCTCGCGCCCGACATCAAGCTGGCGCCTTTCTTCGAGCTTCTGGCCAATCCCAATGTCACCAAGGTGTTCCACGCCGCCCGGCAGGACGTGGAAATCTTCGTCAAGCTGACCGGCGCCGTACCGCACAACATCTTCGACACCCAGGTCGCCGCCAGCGTCTGCGGTTTCGGCGACAGCGCCTCCTATGACAGCCTGGTGCGCTCCATCTGCAAGGTGGAACTGGACAAGTCCTCGCGCTTCACCGACTGGTCCGCACGGCCGCTCTCGGAAAAGCAGCGCACCTATGCCATTGCCGACGTCACCTGGCTGCGCGACATCTATCGCGAACTGCGCCAGCAGGTCGAAGCCACCCGCCGCTGGGACTGGGTCGAGGACGAGATGACCACCCTGCGCAGCATAGACACCTACGTGGTCCAGCCAGAGCAGGCCTGGGAACGGCTGAAGATGAAATTCAACCGCCCGCGTGATCTGGCGGCCCTCAAGGTGCTGGCCAAATGGCGCGAGCAGAGGGCGCAGGACACCGACCAGCCGCGCAGCCGCATTCTCAAGGACGATGTGCTGGGCGAACTGGCCACCCAGCGTCCATTGACCGCCGAGGCCTTCGAGAAGCTCCGCGCCGTGCCGCGCGGCTTTGGTCGCAGCAGCGCCGCCGGCGAAATCATGGCCCTGCTCAAAGATGTCGAGGCCCTGCCCAAATCGGCCCTGCCAACGCTGCCGGAGCGCTATCGCGGCCCCTCGCCCAAGGGCGCTGTGGGTGATCTCGTGCGGGTTCTGCTCAAGGCCGTCGCCGAAGAGCACGGCGTCGCTGCCCGCATCATCGCCACCTCCGACGAAATCGACGCCCTGGTGCTCGATGACGACGCGGACGTGCCGGCCCTGAAGGGTTGGCGGCGCAAGCTGTTCGGCGAAAAGGCCCTGGCCATCAAGCACGGCCGCATCGGCCTCTTCGCCACCCGCAAGGGCATTGTCGAGTTCACGGTCAGCCAGACCGAGGCGGCCGAGTAGCAATATTGGAGCGGCCGGTTCGGCGTGTTATTCTGAACCCATGCGTAATCTGGCCCGCGAACAATTACTCAAGGAGCTCCTTGAACTGAAGCCTCAGTTCGAGCGGGATGGTGTCACCCATCTCGTCTTGTTCGGCTCCAGGGCGCGCGGCGATCACCGAGTTGACAGTGATATTGACCTGATGATCGACGTTGACCCGACGCGACAGCTTTCGCTCCTCGACGTCATCGGCATTGGGCACGTGGTGGAAGACCGTTTCGGCGTTCCCGCACAGATCGTTCTGCGCCGCAGCGCGCCGGAAAAATTCCTGGCAAACACAGCCGCCGACCAGGTCGTCATATTCTGATGGTGACAGCGTTGCGGGACCGGCTGGAACATATCGAAGAAAATATCGAGCTGATCTTCCGCCTGCTGGACGGTCTGGACTTCGAGACGCTGGCGTCACAGCCGAACGCGCGGGCAGCCTTCGAAAGATACCTTGAGATCGTCAGCGAAGCATCGCGGCACATTCCCGATACGCTAAAATCCGCCCATGGCGGCGACATCCCCTGGCGCGCAATTGCCTCGCTCGGCAATGTCCTCCGCCATGCCTACCACCTCACCGACCTCGAAGTGTTATGGCGCATCTACCAGCAGGAACTCACACCGCTTCGATCCTCGATCCAGGCCATGCTGGCAGATCCAGGCGTCAGGTAGCGCTTAGCCAACCTCGACCCGAGATTCCGCATGTCCGGCGCCCTCGGCGAATTGGCGGAGACGGTTGCGCAGGTGGTCGCCATTGAGGAAGGCAAAGTCAGCCGGCAGGTTGAGGACCAGCACATTGCCATCCATGCTGAAATGGGTGCGTGGCAGGATGCCGGGCATGGCGGCGGTCATGGGATAGGCCACCCGCATGAGCGAGCCGATGAGCCTCGCCCGGCCCGTCAGCTCTGCCGACCCGAGCGGCGCCAATACCTGCGCGGACTTGCTCTTGAGCCCGTCATAACGGACCGCCATGGTCTGGGCCAGGAACGACCGCCCGGCATGGTCGACCCCGGTCAGCGAGCCATAGGCCACTGCATCGACGCTTTGCGGCCCGCGATAGTCCGGGTGCGAACGCCAGCCGATATCCGCCAGGAGGCAGGCAACGGTCCGCAGGCGGGTCTCGCCCGCTGTCTCCTCCAGCCCGGCGCAGTTGAAATACTGGCTGGTAAACTCGATCAGATCATTGGCATGGGCCGGAGATCGGGAGCGGAGCACCGAGAGTTCCTCGGCGCCCTGGATCAGCGGATCGATGCCGCGTTCACGTTCGTCCAGCATGCCGTAGAGATAGCCTTCGCGCACGCCGAGCGCCGAAAACACCACGCTGCCGAACCGGCCTGCCTTGAGAATCTCCGCCAGGACCGCGGCGCCGAACGGCACCAGTTCGCGGCGGGAATTGCTGACATTGCCCGAGCCCCGATAGGACTTGAGGGAATCGGCCGAAACGATCTCCTCGCAAAAGGCGATCATTTCTTCGGCCTGAACCACATAATCCTGCACCATGTGCAGCGGATAGTTCCGCTCGGCCTGATGCAGTTTGGCCAGGGACCGCCATGTGCCGCCGATGGCAGCAAATTGCGCGCCCTCGCCCGCAGACCTGAGGATCGAGTCTGCCAGCCGTCCGCGCACCAATTCGCCGGCCTTTACCGGGGAGCCGCCGGCGTCGTCCTGAAGGCGTATGACGCCCAGCTCGAAACTCTGGCCATTGGTATCAAGGCCATTGGCAATGTCCGACAGTTCCAGGCTGCCGCCGCCCAGGTCGCCCACGACCCCGCAAAATCCGGGAATTCCGGCCACCACGCCCAGCGCCGCGTAATGGGCCTCCTCTTCGCCGCTCAGCACCCGGACGGGCGCTTCCATCACAGCTTCAACGGCCGCGACGAATTCGGCGCGATTGGCCGCGTCCCGCACCGCCGAAGTGGCCAGGATATAGGTCTTGCCCACGCGCATCATGCGCGCCACCAGCGCAAAGCGCTTCATGGCCTCGATGGCCTTGTCCATATTGGCGTCGGCGAGCCGCCCGCTCTGGGCAATTCCGCGCCCCAGGGCGCAGGCCGATTTTTCGTTGTAGAGGGGCGTCAGGGCGCGGGCATGGCGCTCATAGACCACCAGGCGAACCGAATTGGAACCGATGTCCAGAACAGCGACCGGTCTGGCGCCCTTGATGCGCCCCTGCGCGGTCGGATCGGCATCGACGCCCCAGAACTGTACCAAATTCACGCCTCGTCAGTATCCACCATGCCTGCAGTGCCCCGACCGGACAGGGAAGGATTGGTCATGAAGTAGTCATGAGCATTGAAAGGCTCTTCGCCCTCGCCCACCTTTATACGATGTGAACTGCCATCGGGAAGCACTTCCCAGCTCTGCTGGTTATCCTTGAGATAGGCAACCAGGATCCGGTCCAGGATCTGCTTGTGCACCGTTTCGTTGAGGATCGGCACCAGGGTTTCCACCCGGCCATCCAGATTGCGGCCCATCAGGTCTGCCGAGGAAATGAAGACCTTTGCCCGCGATGAGGGCATGGGTTCGCCATTGCCAAAGCAGTATATGCGGCTGTGTTCGAGGAACCGGCCCACCACTGACTTCACCCTGATATTGTCGGAAAAGCCCGGAATGCCGGGGCGCAGACAGCAGATGCCACGCACGATCAGGTCCACCTTCACGCCCGCCTGGCTGGCGTCGTAGAGCGAGTCGATCACCTGCGGGTCGACCAGCGAGTTCATCTTGAGGAGGATCGATGCCGGCTGTCCATTGCGCGCCAGCTCAATCTCGCGGGCAATGCTGTCGGCCAGGGTCTGGCGCAGGTTGACCGGGGAAACCGCAATGGTCTCGAGTTCGGTGGGACGCGCATAGCCGGTGATGAAGTTGAACACGCGCGCCACGTCCCGGGTGATCGCCGGGTCGATGGTGAAATAGCTCAGGTCCGTATAGATCTTGGCGGTGATCGGGTGATAATTGCCGGTACCGATGTGGCAATAGCTCACCAGCTTGCCTTTTTCGCGCCGCACCACCTGGCTGAGCTTGGCATGGGTCTTGAGCTCGATGAAGCCGAACACCACCTGCGCCCCTGCCCGCTCCAGGTCGCGCGCCCAGCGGATATTGGCTTCCTCGTCGAACCGGGCCTTGAGTTCGACCAGGCACGTCACTGACTTGCCGGCCTCGGCGGCCATCACCAATGCCTTGACGATGGGACTGTCCGAAGAGGTGCGGTAAAGCGTCTGCTTGATGGCGACCACATCCGGGTCGCGCGCCGCCTGCATGAGGAACTGCGCCACCACGTCGAAGCTTTCAAACGGATGGTGCACCAGGATGTCCTTGGCCCGAATGGCCGCGAAGCTGTCGCCGTTATAGTCCCGGATGCGTTCGGGGAAGCGCGCCAGATAGGGCGTGAACTTGAGGTCGGGGCGATCGATGTCACAAATCTTGCGGGCATCGGCGAGGCCGAGGAACCCGTGCACTTCGAATACATCGGCTTCCTTGACGCCGAGCTGCTCGCCAATCTGTCGTTTCAGCGCCCGTGGCATGGAGCGCTCGATTTCGAGCCGGATCACCTGCCCCCGCCGTCGCTGGCGCAGCGCACTCTCGAACTCGACCACCAGATCGGCGGCTTCATCGTCGATTTCGATTTCACTGTCGCGAATGACACGGAACGCCCCCGAGCCAATCACCTCGTGACCCGGAAACATTTTGTGGAAGAACAGCTTGACCAGCGTGTCGATGGTCACCACTTCCGACCGCCCCTCGGACACGAGCCCGCCGGGCAGATTGATGAAGCGATCGAGATTGCCCGGAATGCGCACCAGCGCCGTCAGGTGCTGGTCGCTATTGGGGCGCTTCAACTCAAAGGCGAGCGCCAGCCCCAGATTGGGAATGAAGGGGAAAGGGTGCGCCGGATCGACGGCAATGGGTGTCAGGACCGGGAAGATTTCCTCGCGGAACAACTTCTGCAGATAGGCCACCTGATCGGGGGTCAGGTCGTCCGCCTCGTGGATGACGACATTCTGCGCAAAGAGCTCCTCGCGCAAATCCTTCCAGTGATCCTGCTGCTCCAGTTGCAGATGCTGGGCAAGGGTCGCAATTTCCTCCAGCTGCTCTGCCGGGGACAGGCCATCGGCGCTTTGCTTGGTGAGGCCGGCACGGATCTGGCCCTTGAGGCCCGCGACGCGCACCATGTAGAATTCATCGAGATTGTTGGCCGATATCGAAACGAACCGCAGACGTTCCAGCAGTGGATGCGATTGGTTGCCGGCCTCTTCGAGCACCCGCATGTTGAATTGCAGCCAGCTTACCTCGCGATTGACGAAGCGCGCCGGGCTGGTGCGCAACGCTTCGACATCGGGGACCGAGCCTTCGGCTTCGGCAAACTCGCTCATTTCATTCATCGGTCTCGGCGTCCCAATCCTGTTGAGGGTCCAACCCCAGTGCATCCTGGCGCAGCGCCAGGGCCTCCGACGCTATCGTGCGGGTGATCGCCGATCCTCTGGCAAGGGCCAGCCTGTCCATCAGATCGACAAGGGCAGCGGCCTCTTCGGGGCTGCGCTCCATGCGCGGCACCACATAGCCGATGACCTTGGGATCGACCTTGATTTGCCGATCCCCGAACAGTTTCACGAACATCTGTGACAACTCGATGTCGTCGCTGACCTCCAGCCGGAAAACTGGTGCCCGGCGCACCCGCGAGCGCACATCATCGGTCTGAACTGGCCAGTGTGCAACATCTTCCCGCGCACTGAGCAGCACGGTCCGCTCTCCCCGCATGGCCTGGTTGAGAAGATGGAACAGAGCATGTTCGTCATAGGCGAGCCGGTCGACATCCTCGACCACCACCGGACCCTTGCCGGTGCCGGATGCAATCGCGCCGATAGTGCCGGGCGATACCGCAACCGCCCCGCTCCGGTCGGCAAAAATGCGGGCCAGATGCGACTTGCCCGAAGCGGCCGGCCCGATCAGCAGGGTAACGCCGTCAGGCCAGTGCGGCCAGGCAAGAATGCGCGCATGCGCCAGCGCATTGCCCTTGCCCACCAGGAAGTCGTCTTCGGCATGCGATGGTTCATGGCCAAGATCGAGCGGCAGTTGCCGGGGACCGGTCTCAGAGATGGGCATCATCACCCGGCGCATGCCCTCTCGGGCCGAGATAGAGCGTGCTTTCCTTGTATTTGCGCACCCCATAGCGCACCAGAACCGAGGCGATCGCGGCCATCGGCACGGCCAGCAACAGCCCGACGAATCCGAACAGCGCGCCCAGGGCCAGCAGGGCAAACATCATCCAGACCGGGTTGATGTTGATCGATGAACCGACCAGCTTGGGATAGAGCACATTGCCCTCGATGAACTGCCAGAAGAAATAGACCCCGGCCACCAGCACGATCATCCACCAGTTCGGCGCATACTGCACAAGCGCAATACCGACCGACAGGGCCAGGCCCAGCGCAAATCCGACAAAGGGGACGAAGCTGAAAAAACCTGCAATCAGGCCCACGGCCAGCCCGTAGTTAAGGCCGATCAGGCTGAGCGCGGTGGCATAGAAGGCTGCGTCCAGCAACAGCACACTGCCCTGCCCCCGGATCACCCCGGCCATGGACTTGTCGATCTCGCGCAGGATGCCCTTGACCTCGCCCTTGTGCTGCTTGGGCAGGAGATCATCGATGCCGCGCACCATGCCCTCCCAATCGAGCAGCAGGTAGAAGGCCACCACCGGCGCCAGCACGGTGAAACCGACAACGGCGGCGCCTGTCAGCCCGATATTGACCAGCTCGGCCGGCAGGGTCGCAATGAACCCCAGGGCCTGGCGCGCCAGGTCGTTGAGACTGTTCTGCAGTTCGGCCGCGCGTTCCGGGCCCAGCCAGGCATTGATTTCCGGGGACCAGTCGGCCGCCAGTTTCTGCAATTCGCTGACATAGCGCGGCAGGCGCTGGATGAGGCCGATGATCTGCTCCCCGATCAACGGAACAAACATGAAGAACAGGCTGACCACGATGGTCAGAACGCTCAGCAGCACCACCACGGTGGCCCAGGCGCGATTGAATCGCCACTTCTGCAACTGGTTGACCAGAGGGTTGAGCAGATAGGCCAGCGCCGCGCCCACCACGAATGGCAAAAGCACGCCCCGGAACACCCAAAGGGACAGGATCAGGGCCAGAAGCAGCCCAATCCAGATGAACACTTGATTTCTGAGTGCCATGAAGCCGGGCAGCCCTTGCGTCTGGGTAATCGAAAAGCTATCAGCCGTCTAACGGCCAGCACCGAAAATATCAACCAACCCGGTTCGCGCGCAGCCATTTGCGCCCGCAATCCCCAGCATGGCAAGAAGGCTCATGTCCGACGCACAAAACCTGCCATCAAACGGACTTTCGTACAAGCAGGCAGGCGTCGACATCGACGCCGGCAACGCCCTTGTGGAAGCCATCAAGCCAGCGGTACGGTCCACCCGCCGCCCCGGCGCCGATGGCGAGATCGGCGGCTTTGGCGGCCTCTTCGATCTGAAGGCCGCCGGCTTCACGGACCCCGTCCTTGTGGCTGCCAATGATGGCGTGGGCACCAAGCTCAAGATCGCCATCGAAACCGGCAGGCACGACACCATCGGCCAGGACCTGGTCGCCATGTGCGTCAACGACCTGGTGGTCCAGGGCGCCGAGCCCCTGTTCTTTCTCGATTACCTTGCCACCGGCAAGCTGGACGTCGCCCAGGGCACTTCCATTGTCGAAGGCATCGCCCATGGCTGCCGCCTCGCCGGCTGCGCGCTGATCGGTGGCGAAACTGCCGAAATGCCTGGCATGTACCATGGCAAGGATTATGACCTGGCCGGCTTTGCCGTCGGCGCCGCCGAGCGCAATGCCCTGCTGCCGCGCAAGGATATCGCCGCCGGCGACATTTTGGTGGCCATTGCCTCTTCCGGCGTGCATTCCAACGGCTATTCGCTGGTCCGCAAGATCGTCGAGCTGTCCGGCCTGGGCTGGGATGCCCCTGCCCCCTTCGCTGCGGGCAAGTCTCTGGCCGAAGCCCTGCTCGAACCCACCCGGATCTATGTCAAACCGCTGTTGACGGCCCTGCGCTCCGGTCTCGGCATCAAGGCCCTGGCCCATATCACCGGCGGCGGCTTCATCGACAACATCCCCCGCGTCCTGCCCGACGACCTTGCGGCCGACATCGACCTGGCTGCGGTCACGGTCCCGGCCGTTTTCGGCTGGCTCGGCAAGACCGGCGGCATGAGCGAACGCGAAATGCTGCGCACCTTCAATTGCGGCGTCGGCATGCTGGTCGCCGTCGCCCCCGAGGATGCCGGCAAGCTCGTGGAGAGCCTCACGGCTTCGGGCGAAATCGCCGCCGTGGTCGGACAGCTCACCGCACGCACCGACGAACCCGTTACCTTCCGGGGCAAGCTGGCGCTGTGACCCGCAAGAAGGTCGCCATCCTGATTTCCGGGCGCGGCTCCAACATGGCTGCGCTGATCGAGGCCGCCAGGGCGCCCGACTTCCCGGCGGAAATCGTTGGCGTGCTCTCCAACCGCGCCGCCGCACCCGGCCTTGAGATCGCGGCCGCCAATGGTATTGCCACGGCCTCGCTGGCCCAGAGCAGATTCCCCAGCCGGGAAATGTTCGAAGACACCATGACCCAACTGCTGGAAGGCTGGGAGGTGGATTACGTGTGCCTTGCCGGCTTCATGCGTATTCTGGGCGAGGACTTCGTCAACCGCTGGATGGGACGGCTGATCAATATCCACCCCTCGCTGCTCCCGGCCTACAAGGGTCTCGATACCCATGAACGCGTGCTGGCCGATGGGGCCACCGAACATGGCTGCACCGTTCATTTCGTGACCCCTGGCCTCGATGAAGGCCCCGCCATCCTCCAGGCGCGCATTCCGGTTCTGCCGGGCGACACCCCCGAAACCCTCGCCGCCCGCCTCCTGGTGGAGGAGCACCGCATCTACCCCGAGGCGCTGCGCCTGCTGGCCAGCGGAGAAGCCCGTTTCTAGCCCCTCTAGCACGAGTTGCCCGGGGCCAAGTTGGCGGCCATAGTATCGCATGACCAAGCCCGACAGCCATGACGCCTACATCGCCGCCGCTCCCGAGCAGTTTCGCAACCTGCTGGGTCAGCTGCGCGCCCAGCTATCGAGTGCTTTGCCCGATGCAGGCGAAGTCATGATGTACGACATGCCCGGCTTCGAAGTCGCGGGCACCATGATTGCGGGCTATGCAGCCTTCAGCAAGCAATGCGGCCTCTATGTCGATGCAGGCGCTATCGCCGCTCACGCGGACGAAATTGCTTCTTTGAAGCTCAAGGCGACCAAGACCGGCGTCACCTTTTCCGCAAGCCGGCCCATAACCGGAGCTCTCGTTGAAAAACTGGCAGTGACGTCCCGCAGCCTGAAGGGGCTCTAGCCTGCCCCCCATCACTACAATTGATGGCGCCCATCGTCAAAATCGGTTCGACCTTTGTTCTCCTCGGGCGTAGCCTCTGCGCTTCCTGAATGGGGTGGCAATATGAGTCTGCGTGACTGGACCTGGATCATTGTACTTGGCGCGATCTGGGGGTGTTCCTTTGTCTTCAACGCCATCCTGATCCGCGAAATCGGCCCGCTCTGGGTCACGTCGCTGCGCGTCGGGATCGGGGCCCTGGGCTGCTGGGTGGTTTTGATCGCACTGCGCAAGCCCATCCCGCGCGACCCGGTCCTCTGGCTGCAATTGGGTGGTCTCGGCATCGTGGCCTATGCCATTCCCTTTGCCTTGTTCCCCTTGGCCCAGGCCCATCTGGCCAGCGGCATTGCCGCCATCATCAATGCGCTGACGCCCATGGTCACCGCGCTCATCTCGCATGTCTGGATTGGCGGGGAGAAAGCCACACGCACAAAGTTCACCGGGGTTGCCATCGGTTTCGCCGGCGCGGCCATTCTGGTCTCTCCGGCCCTGTCGGAAGGCGGCAATTCGCATCTCTGGGCCGTCGCCGCCTGCCTTGGCGCAACGCTATGCTATGCGTTGACCCTCAACATCACCCGCAGTTTCAAGCACATCGAACCGACGGCCTTTGCCTCGATCGCCCTGACCGGCGCCGCTGTAATTGCCATTCCGGTCGCCTTCTTCGCCGAAGGCGTTCCCCAGATCACGCGCCCCGAGACCTGGGGCGCGGCGCTGGCCATCGGCCTGCTCTCCACGGCCTTCACCTTCCAGATCATGTACCGCATCCTGCCGCGCGTTGGCGCCACCAATTTCGCCACCACCACCTTCATCGCCCCGATTTCGGCGCTGATCATTGGCGTTACGGTGCTGGGCGAAACCATTCTGCCCATACAGATCCTGGGCATGCTGGTGATCTTCTTTGGCCTGCTGTTCATCGACGGGCGCATCCGCCACATATGGGGCCGCAACCCGGCCTGAGCTTTGACGGAACTCTCCTGCGGGCGCCCCGTTGATCTGCCGCAGGAGATTTGCCATGCCAGATAGACCCGATATCGATCCCGTCGCACCCGACGAAATCGTTCCCCAGCCCGAACCGCCCCAGCCACAGCCGGCGGATCCAATTCCTGCGCCGCCACAGGAAACGCCGCCTTCCAATCCTCCGAACGAGGATCCGGCACCTTCTTTTCCTGAGGAATTCCCGGCCAATCCGGCTTCCAATCCTGCCCAAACGCGTCGGCCCGAACCGGTGCCGCCCATGCCTGCAGGTCTGCCAACCTCCGATGCCGGCCATCCGCACACCAGCCCATTGCGCAGCGATGACGAGGAAGAACTGGACTACAATCTGCCGCCCGAGCCGCTCAACGACTGGAATCCGTAGAGTGCGCCCCGCCTGACGGCAACGGTTTGCGGGGGCGGTAGGTGAGCTGGCCCAAACTGGTCGGGCCGGTTCCCCAATCAGCCCTCGATGCCCTCAACGATGACGAAATTGGCGGTACTTGCCGCCGCGCGCAGGGCGATACCGTCCTTGTATTCCGGCAGATCATAGACCCGGCGGGCTTCGGCGAGGCTGGGGAACTCCACGATCACCGTGCGTGGCGGGGCATCGCCCTCCCGCACATGCTGCTGTCCGCCGCGAACGAGGAACTTGCCACCATTGGCGGCAAGGAAGGGGCGCACGAAATCGGTATAGACGCGGTATTGATCCGTATCGGTCACGTCGAGGCCGACTACCCAATAGCCTTTGGCCATTCCCCCTCCCCGCGGGACTATTCGATCCCGAGCTTCTGCTTCATCAACTCATTGAGTGCCTGGGGGTTGGCCTTGCCGCCCGAAGCCTTCATCGCCTGGCCGACGAACCAGCCGATCATGGTCGGCTTGGCCTTGACCTTTTCGACCTGGTCGGGATTGGCGGCGATGATCTCGTCGACGATCTTCTCGATGGCGCCCAGGTCCGTCACCTGCTTGAGACCGCGACGCTCGACGATCTCGGCCGGGTCACCCTCGGGCTCCTCGGCGATCATGATCTGAAGCACATCCTTGCCGCCCTTGGACGAAATCGTGCCGCCGGCAATCAGGTCGACAAGGCCGGCAATCTGGGCCGGCTGCAGATGAGTTTCCCACACGGCCAGGCCCTGGCTGTTGGCATAGGCCGCCACGTCGGCATTGAGGATATTGGCCACGGCCTTGCCGTCGCGCTTGCTGCCACCATGGGCGACGCAGGCCTCGTAATAGTCCGCCGTCTCCCGGTCGAGGGTAAGAACCATGGCGTCATAGGCGGTCACGCCATAATCGGCGATGAACCGCGCCTGCTTCTCGTCCGGCAGTTCGGGCAGGTGCTGCGCCAGCTCGCTGATAAAGGCGTCGTCGAATTCGAGCGGCAGCAGGTCCGGATCGGGGAAATAGCGATAGTCATGCGCTTCTTCCTTGGAGCGCATGGACCGTGTCTCACCCAGCTTGGGATCGAACAGGCGCGTTTCCTGGTCGATGGAACCGCCATCTTCCAGGATATCGATCTGGCGGCGGGCTTCGTATTCGATAGCCTGGCCGGCAAAGCGGATGGAATTGACGTTCTTGATTTCGCAGCGTGTGCCGAACTCGCCACCGGGGCGGCGCACCGAGACATTGACGTCGGCGCGCATGGAGCCCTGCTCCATATTGCCGTCGCAGGTGCCCAGGTAGCGCAGGATCGTGCGCAGTTTGCCCAGATACGCCTTGGCCTCATCGGATGAGCGCAGGTCAGGCTTGGACACGATCTCCATAAGCGCCACGCCCGAGCGGTTGAGATCGACAAAACTCATGTTCGGATGCTGGTCATGGATCGACTTGCCGGCATCCTGCTCCAGGTGCAATCGCTCGATGCCGATCTCGATCCTTTCGCCATCGACGTCGAGCAGCACAACGCCCTCGCCCACGATGGGGTCCTTGAACTGGGAGATCTGATAACCCTGCGGCAGGTCCGGATAGAAATAGTTCTTCCGGTCGAACACGGAGCGCTTGTTGATTTTCGCCTTGAGCCCAAGGCCGGTGCGCACGGCCTGGCGCACGCATTCCTCATTGATGGTGGGGAGCATGCCGGGCATGGCCGCATCGACAAAGCTGACATTGGCATTGGGCGGGTTGCCGAAGGCCGTGGACGAGCCGGAGAACAGCTTGC
This sequence comes from uncultured Devosia sp., assembly GCA_965651655.1. GTDB lineage: Bacteria > Pseudomonadota > Alphaproteobacteria > Rhizobiales > Devosiaceae > Devosia. The sequence goes on along the minus strand of CBFGTF010000001.1, from coordinate 31,452 downwards.
TTTCGCTGGTCACCTGCGCATGCACTTCCATGCCGATGATCACCTCCCAGTCGCCAGTGGAACCGGAAATCAGGCGCTTCTTGTCGGGGGTGCGGGTGTCAACGAGGGTCACTGGGCAGTCCTGAAAACCAAGGCAAATCTGGTCATCTGCTTAGCCGTGTTGCCCCGGTGTTGCAACAGGTTCGGCGCGCCTCAATCCTCCTCGATTTCCCCCTCGTAGGGCCGGAGCCGTTTCTCCAGATGCACGCTGACAAACGGGTCATGTCCATCCCGGCCGTCGGGGCGCAGGGCAAGGATGCGATAGCCCTGCCGCTCATAGAAGCGCACGGCCCGGACATGGTCGGCCGGCGTTTCCAGGTGCACACGTTCGGCCCCCTGCAATTCGAGCATCATTTCCATGCGCTCGAGCAGGGTCGCGCCGATGCGGTGGCCCTGCATTTCGGGGATGACGAAGAGATAGGGGATGTAGGAGCGCCCCGGGACCCGCGAGCACCAGCCGACCACGACGCTGTCGATCTCGGCCACGATGGTATTGCGCCAGCCATGCCCAACAGCGTGCGACAAGCGCCGCCGCTCGGCCTCCCTGAGGCCCGGTTTCTCGCTCAATATGGGCAGGATGCCCGCTTCCCAGGCCCGATAGGCGATGTCTGCGAGGCGCGGTGCATCCGTGATTTCCGCCTTGCGTATCCGAATGCCGGGCATGCGCGCCTCCTATTTGGCGCGTTTGCGCGCCGCGATGATGCCCTTCTCGTAATTGATGTTCCAGCTGATCAGGGTCCGCCAGATAAGTTCGGCCTGATCTTCGTCCAGATCAAGGTCCAAACTGCGTCCCCGCACCTTCGTGATGATGGCCTCGATCCGCACCGGGTCAAATGCCTCGTGCGGATCGGTCTTGATCTCGGCCATTCGGGTCACATAGGCGTGGCGCTCCGCGAACAGGGTGAGCAGTGCCTGGTCGATGCGATCGATCTCCAGGCGCACGTCATCCTTGGATTCGCATTCTGCTGGCAGTTTGGCAGCGGTCACGTCTGGCCCCCGAGTGTTCTTCTGGTGTTGCTGGTTTGCACCGGGATGCTGTCGATTTCAACCCGCAGCTCATCGGCAATCTGGCGGAAGCCGTCGCAAGGCTCTATGTTTTTCCCATGTCTAGCCAGTCTGAGATTGCCTGAGACCCCGTCCGACGCGGCGGGGCATGAATGAACCGGACGTCGCCGGCCCTGGGGCTGGCGCGGCCAAGTTTGTTCGCGAGCTTCGGCTCGCCCAATCAGGCTTCAGACATTCCCATGGATATTTCCCGGAACGAACAGCGGGTGCTGCACGCCCTCGCGCAGGGTGGCCGTATCGCGGCCATCAAGGACCAACGCGGCAAGATCGTCGATTTCGAGTTCTTCAGCCGCGACGGCTGGCTGATGAGTGGTCTCACGCCACTCATCTTCAACAAGCTCAAGGCAAAAAAGGCGATCAAGTCCCAGGCCGGCCAGCCCTATCGCATCACCAGGCGCGGCCTGGAACTGGTGCGCAGCCAGGTGGACAATCGGTAGGTGTTTCTGCTTCTCCCCTCGGGGGCGGGGCCGCCCGGCAACGCCGAGTCGGCCAGGGGGATGTTTCCGGTCTTGCTGGAATGTCCCCCTCATCCGGCGCCACGCGCCACCTTCTCCCCGATGGAGAGAAGAACATTCAGTGCCGCGTCACCTCGCTCAGCGCGGCCGCGATGTGTTCCCATTCCTGCGAGACACTTGCGGTGGCGCGGCGCTTGCCGGCCCGGCGATACCAGTAATCGGCATTGCCCATGTCGGCCTCGATCCAGTGCATGAGGGCATGCACCCAGTCGAATGCCTGTACGCCTTCCATGGACTGAACGATATTGTGCGCCCGCTCCCATTCAGGCCCGATGCGCAATTCGCCCTTCTTGAGCCACCACAGCGCTTGCAGGGGCTTGCTCATGTCCTTGGGCGGCTCGGACCAGTCGAGCGTCGTGAAGATATCAATGGCCATCGGCGATATTCCTGTTGGCCCGGACGCTGCCGCAGTTAGCGTCTCTACCAGTTTCAACTTGTGCATGGGCCGCAAATAGTGCGGATCGGCGGCGCAATCAAGCACCAGCCGATGTGTAACAGGTTACGACCTACCACCACTGCTTGGGAGAAAAGTCGCCGTCGGCGCTCTTTTCGATGACACGAGCCGCCGCGAACAGCGTCTCTTCGTCGAACGGCTTGCCGATCAGTTGCAGGCCCAGCGGCAGTCCCGCTCCGTCCTTGCCCGCCGGCACGGCAATGCCCGGCAGACCTGCCATGTTCACCGTCACGGTGAACACGTCGTTGAGATACATGGCCACCGGGTCGCTCGCCAGCGCCTCGTCGCCAATGCCGAAGGCCGCCGAAGGCGTCGCCGGCGTCAGGATGGCGTCGACGCCTGCATTGAAGGCATCCTCGAAGTCCTTCTTGATCAGCGTGCGGACCTTCTGTGCCTTGACGTAGTAGGCGTCGAAATAGCCGGCGCTGAGCACATAGGTGCCGATCATGATGCGGCGCTTGACCTCGCGGCCGAAACCGGCGGCGCGGGTCATCTCGTACATGTCGGTAATGTCCTTGCCCGACACGCGCAGCCCGTACTTCACGCCGTCATAGCGCGCCAGATTGGACGAGGCCTCGGCCGGCGCAACAATGTAATAGGCCGGCAGGGCATATTTGGTGTGCGGCAGGGAGATGTCCTTGACGCTCGCACCCTCGGCCTTGAGCCACTCTAGGCCCTCGTGCCAGAGCTTCTCGATCTCTTCCGGCATGCCCTCCATCCGGTATTCCCTGGGCACGCCGATGGTGAGGCCCTTGACGCCGCGCTCCACCGCCGCTGCGAAATCGGGCACCGGCAGATCGACGCTGGTCGAATCCTTGGGGTCGAACCCGGCCATCGAGGTCATCAGGATCGCCGCGTCTTCCACCGTGCGGGCAATCGGCCCGGCCTGGTCGAGCGATGATGCGAAGGCGACCACGCCCCAGCGCGAGCAGCGGCCATAGGTCGGCTTGATGCCCACGGTGCCGGTAAAGGCCGCAGGCTGGCGGATGGAGCCGCCGGTATCGGTGGCCGTCGCGCCGGCGCAGAGCCAGGCGGCCACCGCCGCTGCCGAACCGCCCGACGAGCCGCCCGGCACCAGATTGGCATTGCTGCCCTCGGCGCGGAACGGGCTGACCACCGGACCGTAATAGGATGTCTCGTTGGACGAGCCCATGGCAAATTCGTCCATGTTGAGCTTGCCCAGCATGACCGCGCCGTCGCGCCAGAGATTGCTGGTGACGGTCGATTCGTATTCGGGCTTGAACCCATCGAGAATATGGCTGGCCGCCTGGGTATGGACACCCTTGGTGCCGAACAGGTCCTTGATACCCAGCGGAATGCCTTCCAGCGTCCCGCCCTGCCCGGCCGCCAGCCTGGCGTCACTGGCCTTGGCCATGTCACGCGCCTGGTCGGGCGTCGTCGCCACATAGGCATTGAGCTTGGGATTGGCCGCTTCGATGGCGCCGATATAGGCGTCGGTCAGCTCAAGTGCGGTAAAGCTCTTGTCATCAAGGCCCTTGCGGGCATCGGCCAGGCTCAGCTTGGTCAGGTCAGTCAACGCAATTCTCTTTCTTTCGTCACGTCAGCCGTCGCAGCAAATGCGGGCGACGTCAAATTCATCTCAAAAAAGGCCGACCACGCGCTGTCGGGATAATCCAGGAACGGCCCCCGCGGCACGAACCCGTAACGGGTATAGAGCCGATGGGCCTCCGCCATGCCCTCGCCGGTGCCGGTTTCCAGCATGATGACGGGCAACTTGCGTTCCCGTGCCAGCGCCACGATGCGCTCCAGCAATTGCCGTCCAACCCGCTGCCCGCGCACTTCGGGTACGGTATACATGCGCTTGACTTCGCCCAGCTCCGGCCCGTGCATCTTGAGCGCACCCATGCCGACGGCCCTGCCCTCCGCATCGCGCGCCACGAACAGCGTCGTCGCGCTGTCGGCCATCTGCTCGACTGTCATCTTGAACTGGAATTCGAGCGGCGACAGCGGCAGCAGGTGGTCATTGAGCCGGGCCACAAGAGCCCGGACATCGTCCTGCAGGGGCGTCTCGATGGTGATCGAGACGCTCATCTATTCGACCACCTTGGGGACCATGAAGAAATTGTCCTCCGTCAGGGGCGCATTGCTGACGATCTTGTCGGCATAATTGCCATCTGTGACGACATCGTCGCGGCGGCGCAGCGTCATCGGCGTAACCGACGTCATGGCCTCGACCCCGTCGACATTGATCTCGCCCAATTGCTCGACAAAGCCCAGAATCGCGTTGAGCTCGTTCTGGTAGCCAGCAACCTCGTCTTCCTCAATGCGGATGCGGGCAAGGCGCCCGATGCGCTTGACGGTGGCGGCGTCGACAGACATGCGAAAACTCCTGCGGATACGGTGTGTTGCCGCTTCATTAGCAATGCGCCGCGGCAAATGACAATGAAAATGCCTTATGCGGCCGATCAGCTTTCCACGGCCAGTCCCGGCTCCAGCGCCAGCAGCGCCGTCCCGTCGAGCCGGTCGCGCACCGCATCAATGGCCCCGCCGATCTCGGCCTCATCCCCCGCCAGCGCAATCAACCGGGGGTGAACTTCGGCCAGAAGGGCAGTTGCCCGGCCCGCAAGGTCCCCGCCGGCCAGAACGATCACCGCTTTCTCCGCCCATCGCCCCAGTGGCGGGCTGCCCCGGCCGAGCAGCAGCAGCGGCATGTCATCGTCACCATCGATCAGCAGTCCGGCCCCATCCATCGACCAGAACTGCAATGGCCGCTGGCTGTCTCCGGCATCCAGCAGCCGCTCGGCTGGACGTCGCTTCCAGCTGGCCGGGTCCGCCTCGGGCCGTGGATCATCCAGTGCCACCACATGGTCGGCGCCGCTCACCAGCTCATTGCGATCAATGCCGTCGGCCGCCGCCTGCGCATCGACCACCACGATCCGGCCACCAATCTGAATGCGGAAGGTCGATCCGCCGAACCAGGTCAGTTTCACGCTTCCGTCCCCGGCTTGAAGGTCAGCGTGATCCTGGAGGCCCCTTCGATGAAACGCCTGGTCGATGGGCGGCTCAACATGGCCCGGCCGAGCCACTCCAGCACGCCCATGGGCAGGAGTCGCAGAACCGGCGCCATGGCCTGGATGCCCTTGAGGCGCGTACCACCCCGGTTTTGCGCAGCCTGGATCTTTTCGACTTCGGAACGGCGTTCCGTCTCGAACTGCTCCGCGGCCTGGTCGAGGCGATCAGCGCCGCCGCCCCCCAACAGCTCCGGACCCAGCTCATTGGCCAGCACGATGGCGTCCCTGAGCGCGATATTGATGCCCTGTGCCCCAACCGGCGACATGGGGTGAGCCGCATCGCCCATCAGCACCAGTCCCGGCACCGACCATTTCGGCAGCATGCCGCAGACGACATCGAGCAGGAACGGCTCGCTCGCTCTGTCCCGCCCGGCGGCAAACACGGTCGCCAGCGGCGGCGGCAGCACGCTGGCCATCTGGTCCTTCCAGGCCCCTGGCTCGCTGCCCCGGAAGTCCCGGTAACTTCCCTTGGCGATGATCCGGCCGATCTGCACGTGACCATCCTCGGCGGGAAAGGCCAGCCCGAAATAATCATCGAGCAGGAAACCATAGGCCTCGCCCGGCTTGACCGGTTCGGAGCGCGGAACGCGGCACCAGACAACGTCGAATTCCTGTCTTTCGCCCTGCAGTTCGAGCCCAAGGCGCCTGCGCGCCACCGAAAACCGCCCGTCGGCGGCAATGACATAGTCGCAGCGCAGTTCGCGCTCGCCGCCTTCGCCCCCAAGGGCCAGCCCCACGACGCGGCCCTGCTCCACGAGCAGATCGCGCACGACCGTGCCGCGCAGCAATGTGAACCCGGCAAACCGGGCGCATTGCGCCGCCAGCATCTCGAGCAGTTTGGGCTGCGGCATCAGCCGGATGAACTGGATGCCCGGCGGCAGGATGCGCTCGAGGCTGATATTGAGAAAGCGCTTGCCGCGCGAAAACATCTGCATCGATTGGATCGGTTCGGACGGCAAGGCGTCGAACGCCTCCCACAGGCCCGCCTCGCGGATCGCCTGCATGCCGGCCGGCGTCATGCCTTCGCCCCGGAACTCGCGGGAAAAATCGCTGTGCCGCTCGATCAGGGTCACGCTTATGCCCATGCGCGCCAATAGCCAGGCGGTCAATGCCCCCGCAGGTCCAGCGCCGATGATCGCCACATGGGACACAGGCTCACTGCTCGACATTGGCGACTCCCACCCCTATTGAGACGGGCAAGAGCTACACCCCGGGATCAGCCCATGACAATAGACCCCATTGACGATCCCCTGGCCGCCATCCCGGCTACAGGCCGAATATTGGGTCTCGATTTGGGCACCAAGACCATCGGCGTCGCCCTCTCCGACGGCATGCGCTATTCGGCCACGCCGCTCGAAACCATCAAGCGCACCAAGTTCACCCAGGATGCCGAACGCATCATCGAGCTGATCGCAGAGAACCAGGTGGTCGCGATCCTGCTCGGCCTGCCGCTCAATATGGACGGCACCGAAGGTCCGCGAGTGCAGTCGACTCGCGCCTTTGCCCGCAACCTCGCGCCCAAGATAAACCTGCCCATCGCCTTCTGGGACGAACGGCTGTCCACTTCGGCGGTCACAAGGATGATGATCGAGGCCGACATGCGGCGCGATCGTCGGGCCGAAGTCGTCGACAAGCTGGCGGCCAGCTACATCCTGCAGGGCGCGCTCGACCGGCTGCGCAGCCGCTAACCCGCCCGTCTGAGGCTCCCGGGTGGCTCCCCGAAAGTCTGCTTGAACGCCCGGCCAAACGCCGCCTCCGACTGGTATCCGGCGCTGCGCGCGATCTGTCCGATGGGCTCGCGCCCGCCCACAATGGCCATACGCGCCTTCTGCATCCGCCATTCGCTGAGATAGCGCATGGCAGGTTGCCCGATCATGTCGCTGAAACGCGCCGCAAAGCCCGAACGGGACATGCCGGCCAGCCGGGCCAGCCGCTCAAGCGTCCAGTCATCGCCCGGCGCCTTGTGGATGGCGGCAAGGACCCGCCCCATCTGCGCATCGCGCAGCGCCGCCAGCCAGCCCGTCTGTGCCTCGTCGGCCGCATCCAGCCATCCCCTTATCGCCTGGATGATGAGAATGTCGGCCAACCTTGTGATGACCGCCTCGCCGCCGGGCTTCAGCGCCGCGGCTTCGTGGGAGATCAGGTCGAGCGTGCTGCGCAGCCAGCCGCCCGCCGCCTCATGCCAGCGGTCGACAATCAGCACTTCGGGCAACAGGTCGATAAGCCGCCTTGCCGCCACGTCGTCAAAGGACACGACACCCGTCATCGCCCGCGTGACCGGCCCCGGGCCGGCAATCTCCATCATCTCGTAGCGTTCGCTGACCTTGGTCGCCGGCAGGTCGAACAGCGGCACGGCGGACCCGTCTGCGGCGCTCACCAGGTCCACCGGCGTGCCCCGTGGCAAAACCACCATGCTGCCCGCGCTCAACAGCACCGGCGCGCAGTCGCCCAGCCGCATCCAGCCCTCGCCGGCGATGACGACAATAAACAGCATCGAGCTGTCCATGCGCGGCAGCGCGACGCCCCATGGGGCCGCCAACTCTGCCCGGCAATAGAGCGTTCCGTTGAGCCGCAGCATATGCAGCACGTCGCCGAGCGGATCGACGGCATCAGGCGGCTGGAAATGCACATCTGACATCGGCTGCTCCCGTTGTGTTGTGGACGATCTGCACAAACAACTGGCAATTCTGCGATGGAAAGTCCAGGCCGAATGAACAATCTCTCCGTTGCAAACGCAAACGGGAGACTTTTCATGACCACTTCCTCCATCCTCGTCATCGGCGCATCCGGCAAGATCGGTCGCCGCGTCCTCGCCAATCTCGCTGCCGCCGGCCATGCCGCGCGGCCGGCCGGCCGCCGCACACACCTGCCTTTCGACTGGCAGGACCGGTCAAACTGGGCAGATCACTTCGCCGGCGTGGAAACGGCCTTTGTCGCCTATTATCCCGATCTGGCCTCGCCACAGGGCGCCGACGACATTGCCGCCCTGGTCGCTGTCGCCAAGGCAGCAGGGCTCAAGCGCATGGTGCTGCTCTCGGGTCGTGGTGAAAGCGGCGCCGTCAAGGCCGAGAACGTCCTGCGGGACAGCGGCCTGGGCTACACCATTCTGCGCGCTGCCTTCTTCAATCAGAACTTCTCCGAGGGCCTGATGTATCCCGGTGTCATGGGCGGCGTCCTGGCTCTGCCCGCCGGCATGCGCGCCGAGCCTTTCATCGACGCCGACGACATCGCCGAGATCGGGGCCTCGGCCCTTGTCGATGACCGTCATCACAACCGGCTCTATGAGCTGACTGGCCCACGCCTGCTGACCTTTGCCGATGCGGTCGCCGAAATCGGCCGCGCCACTGGCCACAGCATCACTTATGCGCCCATAACCCTCGACGATTTCCATGCCGCCATGGTGGGCGAAATCGGCCCGGACGATGCTCACCTCTATACCGAATTGTTCCGCGAACTCTTCGATGGCCGCAATGAGAGCCTGACCCAAGGCGTTGAACAGGCACTGGGCCGCCCGCCGCGCGATTTCGCCGACTATTGCCGCGACGCCGCCCGCAGCGGCGCCTGGCAGCGGGCGGCTTGAACGATGGCCTTGACCAACCGCCTTCTGCTCGGCGCAGGCGCCCTGGTGGCTCTGGCGCTGGCGCTCGCCATCCTCTTTGCTCCGCAGGCCTTCTATTCGGGCTATGGCATAGCGATAGGCAATGACGTCGCCCTGCTCAACGAGCTGAAGGCCCCCGCCGGCGCCATTCTGCTTGCGGCCGGGATCATGACCCTCGGGTTGTTCCGTCCCGGCTGGCTTGGCCACGCCTTGCTGGTGGGCGCCGTGCTCTATCTTGGCTTCGGCCTCGGTCGCGCGCTGGCCCTCGTCCCCGATGGTCTGCCTCCAGCTTCCCTGCTGGCAGCCATGACGCTGGAACTAGCGCTTGGCCTGGGCTTCGCCTTTGCCTTCTGGCGTCAGCGGACGGGATAATTGCGCGAAACCGGACGGGGCACTTGCCCCGTCCACCTCACTCGGCTAGACCGCAGCAAATCGCAAGGGATGCGACATGCCGCAATCGAGCTCCAGCGCCGCCGGGTCCTCCGGTGACTTTCCCCCGTTCCGACAGCGTCATCTGATTTCCATTGCTGACCTCAAGCAGCATGAGATCATCGACCTGCTCGATCGCGCCGAACGGATGATCGAGATTTCCCGGCAGGAGCGGAAGTCGCTCCCGACCCTGTCGGGCAAGACGCAGATCAACCTGTTCTTCGAGCCTTCCACGCGCACCCAATCGTCCTTCGAGATTGCCGGCAAGCGCCTGGGCGCCCTGGTCGTCAACATGTCGGTCAAGACCAGCTCGGTCTCCAAGGGCGAGACCCTTGTCGACACCGCCGCAACCCTCAACGCCATGCGCCCTGATGTGCTTGTGGTCCGCCACTCGGCCGCCGGCGCGGTGGAACTTCTCAGCCAGAAAGTCGGCTGTTCGGTGGTCAATGCCGGCGACGGCGCCCACGAGCATCCCACTCAGGCGCTGCTCGATGCACTCACCATCCGTAACCACAAGGGTACGCTGGCGGGGCTGACAGTCGCCATTTGCGGCGACATCGCCAATTCCCGCGTCGCCCGCTCCAACCTGCTGCTGCTCGGCGCGCTCAATGTCCGCACAAGGGTCATTGCCCCGCGCACGCTTCTCCCCGCCGGCATCGAACACCTCGCCACCGAGGTCTTCACCGACATGGAGGAGGGTCTGAAGGGCGTTGACGTGGTCATGATGCTGCGCCTCCAGCACGAGCGCGCCAATGGCAAGATGATCCCGTCGGTGCGCGAATACTACCGCTTCTATGGCCTGGACGAGCAGAAGCTCGCCTTCGCCAGGCCTGACGCCATCGTCATGCATCCCGGCCCCATGAACCGGGGTGTCGAGATCGACCCGGCCATTGCCGATGGCCCCCGCAGCGTCATCAACGATCAGGTGGAAATGGGGGTCGCCGTGCGCATGGCCGTGCTCGATGCCCTGCTCCCGGCGAGGAATGAGCCATGACCCGCCCCCTCATCATCGACAATGCCCGCGTCGTGGACCCGGCCTCCGGCACCGACCAGCCAGGTGCAGTGCTGGTCGAGAATGGCCGCATCACCGATCTGGTCCTGGGTGGTCCGGCCGGCGTTCCCGACAATGCCGAAGTCATCAATGCCGGCGGACTGGTGCTGGCCCCCGGCCTCGTGGACATGCGCGTCTTTGTCGGCGAACCGGGCAAGGAATATCGCGAGACGCTGGCCTCGGCGGGCGCCGCTGCGGTCGCCGGGGGCGTCACCAGTTTCGTCATGATGCCCGACACCACCCCCACCGTCGATGACGGGGCCCTCGTGGATTTCCTCATTCGCCGCGCCGAGGCCCAGTCTCCGGCACGCATCCTGCCAGCCGCCGCCATCACCAGGGGGCTTGGCGGCAAGGAAATCACCGAGTTCGGTCTCCTCAAGGAGGCGGGCGCGGTGTGCCTGACCGATGGCGCGCAGTCCATCCAGTCCAGTGCCCTGTTGCGCAGCGCCATGGGCTATGCGGCCAATTTCGACATGCCGTTCATTCACCACCTCCTGGATGCCGGCCTGGCCGGCGATGGCGTCATGAACGAAGGCCTCTTCGCCACCGTTCTGGGCCTCAGGGGCCTCCCCCGCGAGGCCGAAACCATCCCCCTCGCCCGCGACCTGCAACTCGCGGCGCTGACCAAAGTCCGCTATCACGCCGCCCAGGTCTCGACCGCCGGCTCGGTGGACCTGCTCGCAGCAGCAAAGTCCCGTAACTCCTCGGTTACCGCGGGCATCTCGATCAACAATCTCTGCCTCAACGAAAACGACATCGGCCGCTACCGCACCTATTTCAAGCTCTCGCCACCCTTGCGCAGCGAAGATGACCGGCAGGCCATGATCGAGGGTCTCAAGTCCGGCACCATCGACACCATCCATTCCGATCACGATCCGCAGGATTCCGAGGTCAAGCGCCAGCCTTTCGCCGAGGCTTCCAACGGCGCCATCGGTCTCGAAACCCTGCTCGCGGCAGCCCTGCGCCTCGTACATTCCGGCGACGTGGACCTCTTGACCATCCTCCGCGCCATGACCAGCCGCCCGGCCGAGATCCTCGGCCTCGAAACAGGCCGCATCGCCCGGGGCGCGCCAGCCGATCTGATCCTGATCGACCTGGACTACCCCTGGCAGGTCACCGAAAAAAGCTTCCGCTCCCGCTCGCGCAATACCAGCTTCGAGGATGCCCGCATGCAGGGCAAAGTCTTGCGCACCCTTGTCGGCGGCCGGACTGTCTTTCTGCATGAGGACGCTGCGTGACCCTTCCCTTCTTCGACGGTCATAACGACACGCTCTTGCGCCTGCTGGAAAAGCCTCGGGACGCCCGCGTCTCCGGCTTTGTCGAGGGCATCAGCGAGGGGCATATCGATCTGCCCCGTGCGAAAGCTGCGGGCATGGCCGGCGGCTTTTTCGCCATGTTCCCCCCGCCGGTAAAGACCTCCCTGAGCGGCGTTTCCACCCCTGACTATGCCAAGGGAGACTTGCCTCCCCTTCTCGACATTGCCGATGCCCAACACTCGACCAATGGCATGGCCGCCCTGCTGCTTGACCTGGAGCGCCTGGACGCCCTCACGATCTGCCGCTCCGCTCAAGACATCCGCAGCGCCATGGCCGAGGACAAGCTCGCCGCCATTTTCCACATCGAGGGCGCCGAAGCCATCGACACCGAGTTCCGCGCCTTCGAGGTGCTCTATGCGGCTGGGCTCAGGTCCATCGGCATCACCTGGAGCCGCGCCAATGCCTTTGGCACCGGCGTCCCCTTCCGCTTCAATGCCGATCCCGATATCGGCCCCGGCCTGACCGATGCCGGCAAGGATCTTGTGCGCCTCTGCGATGAACGCGGTGTGCTGATCGATCTCAGCCACCTCAATGCGGCGGGCTTTCGCGATGTGGCGGCAATTTCGACCAGGCCACTGGTCGCCACCCATTCCAATGTCCACGCCATCTGCCCCACCACACGCAATCTCACCGATTGGCAACTCGCTGCCATCCGTGACAGCGGCGGTTTGGTCGGGCTCAACTTCGCGACCGGCTTCCTGCGCCCGGACGGACAATTCCTCGCCGACACGCCCATCGATCTCATGGTGCGCCACCTCGATGCGCTGCTTGGCGCCCTGGGCGAGGATGGTGTGGCGCTGGGCAGTGATTTTGACGGCGCCATGATGCCGGCCGAAATCAGCGACGTCACCGGCGTCCCCAAACTCCTCCAGGCCCTGATCGACAAGGGTTATGGCGAGGCGCTGGTCAGGAAGATCGCGCTGGGCAACTGGCTGGGCCTGGTGGAGCGGACGATCGGCTAGAACCGGCCGCCCCAATTCCCGGGACTAGAACGGCACGTCTTCCGACTTCACGATCTTTTTCGCCGCAGGCTTCTTGGCCGCAGTTTTGGCCGGCGCCTTCTTGGTGGCCGGCTTCTTGGACGCAGCCTTTTTCGCCGGAGCCTTCTTCTTGCTTCCGGTCGCCTCTGCCCGCGCCGCGATCAGCGCAATTGCCTGCTCGACCGTGACATCCTCGGGCTTGAGGTCCTTGGGCAGCGTCGCATTGACCTTGCCCTGGTTCACATAAGGACCATAGCGCCCGGCGCGCACGGTGATCGGCCCGCCATCGTGCTCGAAGGTCTGGATGGCAGCCACTGCCGCCCCGCGCCCCCCACGACCGCCACTGGCGGCCTTCTGGGCGATCAGGTCCACGGCGCGGTTGAGCCCGACCGTGAACACCTCTTCCACATCCGGCAGGTTGGCATATTTGCCGTCATGCAGCAGGAACGGCCCATAGCGTCCCAGGCCTGCCGAAATCGGCAATCCGGTTTCCGGATGCAGGCCCACTTCACGCGGCAATTTCAGCAATTGCAGCGCCTTTTCCAGCGTCAGGCTCGCCGCCTCCCAGCCCTTGGGAAGGGATGACCGCTTGGGCTCCTTGCCCTCTCCCAATTGAACATAGGGTCCGAAACGGCCCGACTTGAGGTGGACTTCCTCGCCGCTCTCCGGATCGACGCCAAGCACCCCGTCACCGGCAGCAGCGTCTGCCGACTGGCCCGAGGCCGCGTCCGAAAGCTGCATCGTATGCTTGCATTCGGGATAGTTGGAGCAGCCGATGAAGGCGCCGAACTTGCCCAGCTTGAGCGACAGCGTTCCGGTGCCGCAAGTCGGGCACTTGCGCGGATCGGATCCATCTTCCCTGGCCGGGAAGATATGGTCGGCCAGCATGTCATTGAGGGCATCCAGCACCTCGGAGACGCGCAGATCCTTGATTTCCTCGGTGGCGGCGGTGAAATCCTTCCAGAAATCACGCAGCAGCACCTTGTAGTCGAGTTCGCCGGCCGAAACCTGGTCGAGCTGCTCCTCCAGATGCGCGGTGAAGCCATATTCGACATAGCGCGAGAAGAAGCTTTCGAGGAAAGAGGTCACGATACGCCCGCGATCCTCCGGATGCAGCGCCTTGCCCTCGAGCCGGACATAGTCGCGATCCTTGAGCGTGGTCAGCGTCGCCGCATAGGTGGAGGGCCGGCCAATGCCCAGCTCTTCCATCTTCTTGATCAGGCTCGCTTCGGTATAGCGGGCGGGCGGCTGGGTAAAGTGCTGTTCGATCTCGACTTTTTCGAGCTTTGGCTTGTCGCCCACGGCGAGCGGCGGCAGTTCGCGGCCGTCCTCGTCTCCCTCGTCCTCGTCCCCCTTGGCCTCGACGCCATAAAGCGTCAGGAAGCCCGGAAAGGTTACCACCGAGCCGGTGGCCCGCAGGGTCACGGCGCGGCCGGGCACATTGACGGCAATATCCACGCTAGTCCGATCGATCTCGGCAGACTTCATCTGGCTGGCCAGTGTGCGGCGCCAGATCAGCCCATAGAGCTTGGCCTGGTCGGCATCCAGGTTCAGGTTTTCCGGCCGCTTGAACATGTCGGTGGGTCGGATGGCCTCGTGCGCTTCCTGCGCGTTCTTGGCCTTTGTCTGGTAGATGCGGGCTTTTTCCGGGAGGTACTCCTCGCCGAAATATTTCCCGATCACCGAGCGCGCCATGGCAATGCCCTCGGGCGCCATCTGCACCGCGTCGGTACGCATATAGGTGATCAACCCGTCCTCGTAGAGGCGCTGGGCGATCTGCATGGTCCGGTTGGGCGACAGACCCAGCCGCGAGGATGCGTCCTGTTGTAGCGACGAGGTAGTGAAGGGCGCATAGGGATTGCGTTTGGTCGGCTTCTTTTCAACATTGGACACGTTGAACTGGCCGCCCTCGATCAGCGTCTTCAGCACGCCGGCATCTTCGCCGGTCTTGATGTCGAGCTTGTCGGTCTTCTTCCCATCGACGGCAAACAGTCGCGCCAGAAAGCTCTTGCCGCCTTCGTTGAGCCTGGCTTCCACCGACCAGTACTCGTCCGCGCGAAACCGCTCGATCTCGCTCTCGCGATCCGACACCAGCCGCAGCGCCACCGATTGCACGCGTCCCGCCGAGCGAGAGCCCGGCAATTTGCGCCAGAGGATCGGCGAAAGCGTGAACCCCACCAGATAGTCGAGCGCCCGGCGCGCCAGATAGGCATCGACCAGCGGCATGTCGATGTCGCGCGGGCTGGCCATGGCCGCGGTCACCGCGTCCTTGGTGATGGCGTTGAACACCACGCGCTGCACCGGCACATCCTTCTTCAGCGCCTTCTTGGCCCGCAGAACGTCCAGGATGTGCCAGGAAATGGCCTCGCCTTCGCGATCCGGGTCAGTGGCGAGGATCAGGCCATCAGCGCTCTTGAGGGCCGATGCAATGTCCGCAATGCGCTTTTTTGCCGCCGTGTCGACTTCCCAGGACATGGCAAAATCTTCGTCCGGACGCACCGAGCCGTCCTTGGCCGGCAGATCCCGGACATGGCCGAAGCTGGCCAGGACTTCATAGTCCTTGCCCAGATATTTGTTGATTGTCTTGGCTTTGGCCGGACTTTCAACGACGACGACCTTCATGCAGGGATCCGTTCCGCAACTGTACCTTAAAGAGCGCGCAACATGGTGAAGCGCAATGCCGGTGTCAACGGGCGTCCCAAGCTTGGACTTGCCGAACCGGCCTCAACAATGGTGATTAGGCGCCAATATGACCGATCTCTTCCCAGCCCTGATTCCCGATTTCGACCTGTCGGCCCGCAATACGCTGGCCCTGCGCGCTCGCTCCCGCTTCGGGCTGCTGATCGATGCAGCGGCAATGTTGCCGGACCTGTTCGAGACGGCAGCCGCCAGAGGTTTTCCGGTCCGCATCCTGGGCGGCGGCAGCAATGTCGTGCTGTCCGAGGCATTCGATGGCATCACCGCGCTGCTGGCGCTCAAGGGCCGGCGCCTACTTGAGGAGACTGCCGACTACGTGATGGTCGAAGCCGCGGCCGGCGAGACCTGGCACGAACTGGTGGCCTGGACGGTGGAACAGGGTTTTGGCGGGCTGGAAAACCTCGCCCTCATTCCCGGCACGGTCGGCGCCGCTCCCGTTCAGAATATCGGGGCGTATGGCGCCGAACTGGCAGATTTCTTCCTGGAACTCACCGCATTTGATCGGTCGACCGGCGAAATCCGCACCTTTGACCGCGCCGCCTGCGCCTTCGCCTATCGGGACAGCCTGTTCAAGCAGCAGCCAAACCGTTTCGTCGTACTCTCGGTCCGCCTAGCCCTGCCCCGGCGCTGGCAGCCAAACCTGGGCTTTGCTGGTCTTTCGGAGCTGGCCGACATGGCTGAGATGTCGCCTCGCCTGGTCATGGATCGCGTCATCGCCCTGCGAACCAGCAAGCTGCCCGATTGGCGCACCCACCCCAATGCCGGGTCCTTCTTCCAGAACCCGATAATTGCGCTCGCCGACGCCGAGCCCATACTCGCCGAGTTCCCCACCGCGCCAAGCTTTCCGCAGCCCGATGGGCGCACGAAACTCTCTGCAGGCTGGCTCATCGAAAAGTCCGGCCTCAAGGGTTTCCGCATGGGCCCCGTCGGCATGTCCGAGCGCCACGCGCTCGTGGTCGTCAATCACGGCGGCGCCACGCAGGGCGACGTTGCAGCGCTCGCGGGGCATGTGAAGCAGACAGTGGCCGCCCGCTTCAATGTCCACCTCCACGAAGAGCCGATCTTTCTCTAGCTATGGCGCAGGGCCACCAGCTGCCCGCTCGACCACTCGACCTGCCCGCCGATATCCAGCTCGAGTAGCAGGATCTGCATCGCCTGCGGGCTGATGCCGGTCTGCGCAATCAGTTCATCCACCTCCACCGGCGTTGAACTGAGTGCCCCGAGAAGGCGCGCCCGCTCGTCCTCAGCAGGCTGCGCATCGTCAGCAACACCCCCCTCGGGTTGCCATTCCGGGTCGAACAGCGCGTGCCGCCCCGGATCGGCGCCGCCCAGAATCTCGACAATGTCGTCGGCATTGGTCACCAGCCGGGCTCCCTGCTGGATCAGCGCATTGCCACCCTCTGCACGTGGGTCAAGCGGCGAGCCAGGCACGGCGAACACGTCGCGGTTCTGCTCCAGTGCAAGTCGCGCTGTGATCAGCGAACCCGAGCGTTTGGCGGCCTCGACAACGACAATGCCGAGCGACAAACCCGAAACCAGTCGGTTACGTCTGGGAAAATCCCGCGACCGCGGTTCCCATCCCAGCGGCATCTCGGTCAGCAGCGCCCCGCCATTGTCGAGAATGTCATGGGCGAGCGGAATATTCTCATCGGGGTAGATGCGGTCAAATCCACCAGCCAATACGGCCACGGTGCCGGTGTCGAGGCTGGCCCGGTGCGCCGCCGTGTCGATCCCCCGCGCCAGCCCTGAAACCACGGTATAGCCGCGCTCACCCATGCCGGTCGCCAGAATGCGGGTCATCTTCACGCCGGCAGACGAGGCGTTGCGCGCCCCCACAATCCCGACTGTGCGCTGCCAGTCGAGGCGCTCTCCGCCGGCCATGGTGACCAGCGGCGGAGCCCCCGAAATATGAAGCAGATGGCCCGGATAATCCGGCTCGCCC
Organism: uncultured Devosia sp.; assembly: GCA_965651655.1. Classification (GTDB taxonomy): domain Bacteria; phylum Pseudomonadota; class Alphaproteobacteria; order Rhizobiales; family Devosiaceae; genus Devosia. Next base: position 14,334 of record CBFGTF010000001.1, on the reverse strand, counting down.
TGGGCCACCAGCCGCGCGCCGAACCGCGAAAGTCCGGCGATCTCATCCTCGGCGCGGGCCTGGCTGATGGGTTGCAGCGGACGTCCGGCCTTTCGGCTGAGATCAGGCAGCGCTTCGATTGCGGCCTCAGCCGACCCGAAGCGATTGAGCAATTGCCGGAAGGTCACGGGGCCGACATTGTCGGTGCGGACCAGCCGCAGCCAGGCGATGCGTTGGGCCGGCGTGAGCACCTTGGTCACACGGGCCCCCTGCATCAGCTTTCTTTCTTGCTGCCGCCGATGGTGGATTCGGTGCCTTTGAGCAGGCGCCCGATGTTCTCCCGGTGCTGGTAGAACAACAGCAAGGCCAGCCCGCTGACCACCAGCGCCAGCCGTTCACCAGTGAACACATAAGCAAAGATCGGCGCCGTCGCCGCCGCCGTCAGCGCTGCCAGCGACGAAATCTTGCGGGTGAAAGCGATCAGCAGCCACACCGCACAGAAAACCAGTCCCGCTGGCCAGCTCAGCGCCAGCAGCGAGCCGATCATCACGGCAACACCCTTTCCGCCCTTGAAGCCGAGCCACACCGGGAAACAATGTCCGAGGAACGCCCCCAAGGCCGCGACGCGCGCCGCATCCTCGCCCCAGAAGTAGCGGGCGATCAGGATCGGCGCGACTGCCTTGAGCGCATCGAGCACCAGCGTTGCCGCCGCCACGGGCTTGTTGCCGGTGCGCAGCACATTTGTCGCCCCGATATTGCCCGAGCCGATATCGCGGATGTCTCCAAGCCCGGCCGCACGGGTCAGGATGAGGCCGAAGGGGATCGAGCCGGAGAGATAGCCCAGCACCAGCGCAAGGATCAGCAGCAAAATGTCGGATGGCATGAACGCAACCCCTCCTTGTGGCGTTGCGTCAAGGTCTAGCCTCTCACAAGGCAATGTCACAAGAGGGTGAACCCGTTTCCGCACCGGAGAGGCGTCCGCCCCGTTTGGCAAAGCGCGGCCAATCCCCTACATAGGGCTGAGATTTCCAGAACGATAATTTATGACCAAGCCCCCAAAAGCCAAGACTGCAAAACCCAAGAACACATCCGGCCCCAGGCGTCCCCGCCTGCCGGTGGCGGACCTTTTGCCCTCGAAAGAGCAATTGCTTGAGGCCCTGGCCCAAGACGGTGACATCAAGGGCAAGCGCGATCTCGCCAAGGTTTTTGGAATTCGGGGCGATCTGCGGCGGCCCTTCAAGGCCATGCTGGCCGAGTTGGAGGGAGAAGGGGTCATCACCCGCACCCGCAAGGCTCTCAGGCGCACCGCCGCCCTGCCCCATGTCACCGTTCTCGACATTCCCGGCGATGCAGACCCCGACAATCTCCACGCCTTTCCGGCCCAGTGGAACCCGGAGGAAGGCGAAATTCCGCGCGTCCGCGTTCTGATAGGTCCGCACGCACGTATTGTCCCGGCCCCCGGTGACCGCATCCTGGCGCGGATCGATGCCGGCGAAGACACCATCCCCGATTATACCGCCAAGCCGATGAAGGTGCTCGACAAGCCGCGGCGCGCCCATATCGGCATTGTGCGCAAGGATGAGGACGGCGCACGCCTGATCCCCGTCGATCGCAAGCAGAAGGAAATGCGCATCGCCCTTGGCGATATGGGTGATGCCGCCGACGGCGATCTGGTCGAGGTCGAGGTCAAGTTCTCCGGCCGGCTGATGATCCCGCGTGCACGCGTTACCAATGTCATTGGCAACCCGGCCTCTGAAGGCGCGGTGTCACTGATTGCCATCCACAATCTGGAAATCCCCCACGTTTTCCCGCAAAGCGTCATCCGCGAGGCCGAACAGGCAAAGGAAGCCACCCTCAAGGGGCGCGAGGACTGGCGCGACCTGCCGCTCATCACCATCGATCCCGCCGACGCCAAGGACCATGACGACGCCGTCCACGCCGCGCCTGACGAGGACGACAAGAACCCCGGTGGCTTCATCGTCACCGTTGCCATCGCCGACGTCGCTGCCTATGTCCGGCCCGGTTCGGCCCTCGACCGCGAAGCCTATATCCGTGGTAACTCGGTCTATTTCCCCGACCGCGTCGTGCCCATGCTGCCCGAGCGAATCTCCAATGAACTCTGTTCATTGAAGGAAGGCGTGCCGCGCGCCGCCCTTGCCGTGCGCATGGTGCTGGGCGCCGATGGTCGCAAGAAAAGCCACAGCTTTCACCGCATCCTGATGCGCTCGGCGGCCAAGCTCAGCTACCAGCAGGCACAGGCGGCCATTGACGGCAACGCCGACGATCAGACCGGCCCGCTGCTCGATCCCATCCTGCGCCCCCTCTGGGACGCCTATGCGGCCATGGCCTCGGCCCGCGACCAGCGCGGCCCGCTCGACCTCGACCTGCCCGAGCGCAAGATCCTGCTCGACGACAAGGGCATGGTGCGCGACATCCATGTCCCCGAGCGTCTCGACGCCCATCGCCTCATCGAGGAGATGATGATCGCCGCCAATGTCGCGGCCGCCGAGACGCTTGAGCAGAAGCGCAGCGATCTGCTCTATCGGGTCCACGACGAACCCAGTTCCGAAAAACTCCAGGCCCTGCGCGATTTTCTCGGCTCGCTCGACATTGCCGTCAAAAAATCCGACAGCGTCCGCGCTTCCGATTTCAACGGCATTCTCGGACAGGCCCGCAAGGCGGGCAATATAGAGCAGGTCAGCGAAATGGTGCTCCGCTCGCAGGCCCAGGCCGAATATGCTGCCGAGAACTATGGCCATTTCGGCCTCAACCTCGATCGCTACGCCCATTTCACCTCGCCCATTCGCCGCTATGCCGACCTGATCGTGCATCGCGCCCTGGTGCGCGCCCTCGGGCTCGGCGACGATGGCCTGACCGACCAGGAAGCCGCCAAGCTCCCCGGCATTGCCCAGCACATTTCGGCCACCGAGCGTCGCGCCATGCTGGCCGAACGCGAAACCTCCGACCGCCTGCTGGCCCAGTTCCTGGCCGAGCGCATCGGCGCGCGCTTCATGGGCCGCGTCTCGGGCATCACCCGCTCGGGTCTTTTCATCCGGCTGCTCGAGACCGGCGCCGACGGCTTTATTCCCGCCTCGACCCTGGGGCAGGACTATTACCGCTTCGTCGAGGAGCGTCAGGCCATGATCGGCGAACGGACTGGGGAAACCTTTACCCTGGGTGATCGCGTCGAGGTGCGATTGCTCGAAGCCGCACCTGTGGCCGGCGCACTGCGCTTCGAACTGCTTTCCGAGGGCAAGCGCGGCAATCCGCCATCTGGTAGACGGTCTTCAAAGGGACCATCTAGGAGTTACGGTCCCAAGGCCTCGAAAGGTGGGGGCCGTAGAAAGAGATAGGCCATGCCTGAACAGACCCGGATACTCACAGAAGAACGCCCTGTAGGCCGCTCGATGTGGCGCGGCGCGCTTTGCCGCTGCCCCCATTGCGGCCAGGGCCGCATGTTCCGCGCCTATTTGAAGGTTGCTGACCAGTGCGACGTCTGCGGTGAAGAACTCGATCACCACCGCGCCGATGACTTCCCGCCCTATATCGCCATCACCATCGTGGGCCACATCCTTGTGTTCTTGATGCTGCACATGGAGATGTCCTATCAGGTCTCGCCCATGACCCATATGGTCATGATAATTCCGCTGGCCATCGTGCTGCCATTGATCATGCTGCCTTCGATCAAGGGCGCCATTGTCGGCCTGCAATGGGCCAACCGCATGTATGGCTTCGGGACCGGCCAGCACGACTGACCGGGCAAGCGGATAATGGCCGGCCCATTGCGCCACGCAATCGCTTGACAATGGCCAGCAAATCCGTAGGTTGCGCGCAAATTCCGGCGCTGCCCTGTCGCAGCGCCTTTCGCTTTGTGAAGGACGTACAAAATGGCCAAGGCCGCCACCATCAAGATCAAGCTCGTCTCGACGGCCGATACCGGCTTTTTCTATGTGACCAAGAAGAATGCCCGTACCCAGACCGAAAAGCTGGCCTTCAAGAAGTACGACCCGGTCGTGCGCAAGCATGTTGAATTCAAGGAAGCCAAGATCAAGTAATCTGGCCATACCTGTCGAATGAACAAACCCCCGCAAGCGATTGCGGGGGTTTTGTTTTGCCCATCGACTATGGGGCGGGACAGGTTTCGCCGTCCCCACTCCTCATACATGGGCCGGAGGGGCCTGTACAAGGAATGGGGCGTCACTGCGTCCACAGGTGACTGGCAGAACGTGTCCAAATGAGGAGAGTGGCTGGTCCGGAGCGGCATGTCGAAGAGGCCACTCTGTCCGCGTCCGGACCAACCGCCCTACGGGAACTCAGGAGTTGCGGCGGACCTGAGATGGGCCGTAGGGATCGTAGGACTTGGGATATTTCCCAAGGCCGTCTGTGAGGAACCTAATCCCAACCCACCAAAAGTCCAAGCGAATCCGGCGCCGAAGCATCGGCAACCATTTGTTAATTATAACGAATAACCCTAATAGCCGGGATTTGATCAAATCAGCCCCGCCCGCCGCGCTTCCGGCAGGGTCAATTTCCCGAGAAGCCTCAAGGCAATGGCGATCAGGCAGCGTCGAAAATGACCCGGTTGCGGCCTTCGCGCTTGGCCCGGTACAGCGCCACATCGGCCCGTTTGATCAGGCTTTCCGGCGTATCTGCCAGGCTTTCCCGGATCGACACGCCCACCGAAACTGTCACCGAAAGCGGCCGCGCCGTCCCCACCTCGAACGGCTTTTCGGCCATGGACTGCCGCACCCGTTCCGCTACGGCCTCGGCCTGCCCGGTATCGGTGTCCGGCATCAGCACGACGAATTCCTCGCCCCCGAACCGGCAGGCCAGGTCGACGCCGCGGATATTGCGCTTGAGCCGCGCGGCAAACTCGCGCAGCACCGCATCACCAATGTCGTGGCCGTGATTGTCGTTGACCGCCTTGAAGTGGTCGATGTCGAGGATCATCAGCGCCATGTCGCGCTCCTGCTCCTGCGCCTTGCCCAGCATGACATTGAGGTGGCGGTCGAAATAGCGGCGATTGTAGAGCCCGGTCAACTCGTCGGTGACCGCAAGCGCCATGGTGTTGTTGACGCTCTCGCGCAGTTCCATGGCGTAGCGGTGCCGCCGGATCTGCGTGCGGACGCGCGCCATGAGCTCATTGCGCTCCACTGGACGGCTGATGAAGTCATTGACCCCAAGGTCGAGCGCCCGCACCACGCGCGGCTTGTCGGCGACGTCGGCCAGCAGGATGATCGGCAGGTTGCGGGAATGGTCGACGGTACGCACCTGCGAGCAGACCCGCAGCGGATCGAAGTCATCCAGACTCATGCTGACCAGCGCCAGTTCATAGCTCGCCCCCGTCACCTGGAACACTGCATCCGCGGGTTCTGTCAGGATATCGACCTTGTGGTCGGGCGACAGATAGCCCTGGATGCGCTCGGCATGACGCCGGTCGGTATCGATGATCAGGATCGACCCGCCACTGGCAGAAATGCTGTCCATGGCGCGCAGGGCATCTTCGATGGCAATCTGCTGGCCGGTCAGGGCGCGGGCGCGAAGCTCGTCGGTGAGCGACTTGAGACGCACTAGGCTCTTCACCCGGGCCATCAGCTGGGTGTCGTCGACCGGTTTGCTGAGGAAGTCATCGGCGCCCGCATCCAACCCCTGGACGCGGTCCGACGTCTGGTCGAGCGCTGTGATCATCAGCACAGGCAGATGATGGGTACGCGGATCGGCCTTGAGGCGCCGGCACACTTCGAACCCGTCCATTTCCGGCATCATCACGTCCAGGAGGACGATATCGACGTCCTGGGTCCGGCAGATATCCAGCGCCTGCGCGCCGGAACTGGCCGTGAGCACTTCGTAATATTCTGCGGTCAGCCGCGCTTCGAGCAGGCGGACATTGGTTGGAATGTCGTCGACGATAAGTACGCGCGCGGTCACAACACTACCCCGATACTCGGCATGGTCCGGCGAAGCCTGGCGCTAAGCGGTTCATGCCACCAATTTCATGGGTCCTCCGGCAGGATACGCGCCGGGCTCAGACCGCTGCCATGAGAAACGCACCCTGCGGCGCGATGATTTCAGGCCGGTCCAATATATTGGGCAATGGTTTCCAGAAAGTGAGACACCGAGATCGGCTTGGAAATATACCCCTCGCACCCGCCTTGCAGGATTCGTTCCTCATCGCCCTTCATGGCAAAGGCCGTTACGGCCACCACCGGAATATGAGCCAGCTGCTCGTCATCCTTGAGCCACTTGGTCACCACCAGTCCCGACACTTCGGGCAGTTGGATATCCATGAGGATCAGGTCGGGCATATGGGCCCGCGCCAGGTCCAGCGCCTCCATGCCGTTGCGGGTCTGGATGACATTGTAGCCGCGTGATTCCAGCAGATCGTTGAAGAGCTTCATGTTCAGCTCGTTGTCTTCGACGATCATTACAGTCTTGGGCATTCTACCTCGCTTGGGCACCTGCCTGGCGCCCTGCCCGAAAACCGGGATGCACGATTGCGCGCATCTTCGCTTTCGGTTGCTTCTGGGCTAGCATTGAAACTTAAACAAACCACCAAATGAGGCCGCCCTGTGCCCGTTTCCGACCGCACTGCGCCGGACGTCTCCGCCCTCGCCGATTCCTGCCTGGGTTATCTCGCCGAGAACCCCGAGGAACTTCTGGCCTTTATGCAGCAGGCGGGGTTCGACCCGCAATCGCTGCGCGCTTCGGTCGGCACGGTGCGCCTGCAGCACGGCCTCATCGACTATTTTGCAGCAAATGAAGCGATTCTGCTCGCTTTGTGCGCCAATGCCGGAATGACGCCGGAGACCTTCATGCGGGTCTGGCATCGGCTGAACCGGGCGGAGTGAGATGGCGACCGACTGGTTCTGCCGTGATTGCCTGACGAGGGGCTCGACTTCAGCCGTTCCCGGTCGGTGCCCGGCCTGTGGTTCGCCGCGCCTCCGGAGCCATGATGAGCTCTTTGCACTCTCGATTGCCCATGTCGACTGCGACGCCTTCTATGCCTCCGTGGAGAAACGCGATGATCCCGGTCTCCGCGACAAGCCGCTGATCATTGGAGGTGGCCAGCGCGGCGTAGTCTCCACCTGCTGTTACATTGCCCGGCAGTCCGGCGTGCGCTCGGCCATGCCCATGTTCAAGGCCCGCGAGCTTTGCCCGGACGCGGTCATCATCAAGCCCGACATGGCCAAATATGTCGAGGTGAGCCGCCAGATCCGCCGCCATATGGATGCGCTGACCCCTCTGGTGGAGCCCATCTCCATCGACGAAGCCTTCATGGACATGACCGGCACTGAGCGCACCCACAAGGCACCCCCTGCCCTGACGCTGGCCCGTTTCGCCCGAACGATCGAGCAGGAAATCGGCGTCACCATCTCGGTCGGTCTCAGCCACAACAAATTTCTCGCCAAGGTCGCCTCCGATCTGGACAAGCCGCGCGGCTTTGCCGTCATCGGCAAGGCCGAGACGCTTGAGTTCCTGGCGCCCAAACCCATCAGCCTGATCTATGGTGTCGGCAAGGTGTTTTCGGAAACCCTCAAGAAGGACGGCTACCACACCATTGGCCAGCTCCAGCAGGAGGATCCGGCGCGGCTCATGCGGCTCTATGGAGAATCGGGCGCGCGCCTAGCGCGTCTGTCCCAGGGCCAGGATAGCCGCCGTGTCTCCATCGAGGGCGAGATGAAGACGGTTTCCTCCGAGACCACCTTCTTCCGCGATCTGGCAACCCTGGACGAATTGTCCACCGAATTGCTCAAATGCTCGGAGCGCCTGTCCGAGCGCCTCAAAGCCAAGGCGCTGGTTGGCGATACGGTGACTTTGAAACTCAAGACTGCCGGATTTAAGTTGCGCACGCGCGCCCGACACCTGATGATGCCAACGCAGTTGGCCAATGTGCTCTATGAAGCGGGCATGACGCTGTTGCAGCGCGAGATCGATGGCACGCCGTTCCGCCTGATCGGCATCGGCATTTCGGGTCTCGACCGCGCCGACGGCGCTGATCCCGGTGATCTCCTTGAGCCCCAGGTGGCGCGCAAGGCTGCAGCCGAAAGAGCCATGGACAAGGTCCGGACCCGTTTCGGCCGGACTGCCGTGGTGCGCGGCAAGCTGTACACATCCCGGCCCGAGACACCTGTGGCGCCGGTATCCGAAGAAGAAGCAGACGACCTCGAAGGCAGGACCAGATGACCGACCCGATCGAAAAGCTCCGCGAATATGGCTATGAACTCCCCGCGCCCAAGGCGCCGGTCGCCTCCTATGTACCAGTGAGCCGCAGCGGCAACCTTCTCTATGTGTCCGGGCAGCTCTCCAGCAATGAGGGGGGCGTGGTGCAGGGCCGGCTGGGCGAGACCATGAATGTCGTCCAGGGCGGCAATGCCGCCGAGCTCAGTGCCGTCAATATCCTGGCCCAGGTGGTGCATATGGCGGGCGTGCCGCTGCATGAAATCAAGAGAATTGTGAAGCTCACGGTTCTCGTGGCCTCGACTCCCGAATTCTTCGAGCAGCATCTGGTTGCCAATGGCGCCTCGAACCTTCTGGTCGGCGTCTTGGGCGACAAGGGCAAGCATGCCCGCGCCGCCTTCGGCGTGGCCTCCCTGCCCTTGGGCGCCGCTGTTGAAATCGAAGCAATCGTCGAAGTTTAGCCCGTTCGGCCCCGGTTGATTCCGGGGCCGTCACTTCCCATATCGGCCAGACACAATTGACGGATTTTCGTCCCCTTGTCCGATCCCGGCTATACGGCAAACATCCATCCCACAACGGCCTCCATTCCGGCCGAGGTGTGGAACAGCCTCGTCCCCACGACTGAAGGCAATCCGGACAATCCCTTTCTCGATCACGCCTTCTTCCTGGCGCTCGAAGAATCCGGCTGTGCAACCGGCAAGACCGGCTGGCAGGCGCAGCACATCCTGCTCAGCGATGAGAGCGGCGCCCCCGTCGGCCTGATGCCGCTCTTCCTCAAGACCCATTCCATGGGCGAATATGTGTTCGACCATGGCTGGGCCAATGCCCTGGAACGGGCGGGCGGACATTATTACCCCAAGCTTCAGGGCTCGGTGCCGTTCACCCCGGCCACGGCCCCCAAGCTTCTCGTGCCTTCCGGGAGCCTCGACGCGCAGGCAGCGCTGCTCTCTACCGCCCAGCAACTCGCCGGACGGCTCGACGCCTCCTCGGTGCATCTGACCTTCGTCCCCGCACCTGAGGCCGAACTCGCCGGCTCGCTCGACTGGCTCCGCCGCGTCGACACTCAGTTTCACTGGTATAATCAGGACTATTCAAGCTTCGAGAACTTTCTCGACACGCTGTCCTCCCGCAAGCGCAAGACCATCCGCCGCGAACGCCGCGACGCCCTGGCCGACGGCATAACCGTCAAATGGCTCTCGGGCAGTGACATCGCTGAACGCCATTGGGACGCCTTCTACGATTTCTACGAGGATACCGGCGCCCGCAAATGGGGCCGGCCCTATCTCAACCGAACCTTCTTTTCGCTGCTCGGCCAATATATGGCCGACCGCGTCGTGCTGATGCTCGCCTATGATGGCGATACGCCCATTGCCGGCGCCATCAATTTCCGTGGGCGTGACCGGCTCTACGGCCGCAACTGGGGCGCCATCCGCGACGTGCCGTTCCTGCACTTTGAGGTCTGCTATTACCAGGCCATCGACTACGCCATCGCCCACAAGCTCACCGTGGTCGAAGCCGGTGCCCAGGGCGAACACAAGCTGGCCCGCGGCTATGAACCGGTGCTGACCCACTCGGTCCACTGGATCGCCCATCCCGGCCTCCGGCGCGCCGTGGCGGACTATCTCGCTGACGAACGCCCTGCCATCGAGCAGCAGCAGGAACTGCTCGAGGGGTTCACGCCCTACCGCAAGGGCGAGCGGCAGGAGCGGTAAGGCCCGGGGACGACGCAGGTGAGTGGACGACTCACTTTCGTCAGCCTGGAAATGCCCCTAAACAGGAAAACCAACGTCCACTCGCGAGGCCCCGATGTCCTACGACCCCACCAATATCTTCGCAAAGATTCTGAAGGGCGAACTGCCCTGCCATCGGGTCTATGAGGATGACTTGGCTCTGGTGTTGATGGACATCTTCCCCCAGTCCCGGGGCCACACGCTGATCGTGCCAAAGGCTGCGTCGCGTAACCTGCTCGATGCCGATCCGGCTGTACTTTCGGCCCTTATGCCCCTGGTCAAGAGGGTGGCTTCAGCGGTCAAGGCCGCCACCAATGCCGATGGTATTCGCCTCGCCCAGTTCAACGAGGCTTCGGCGGGGCAGACCGTGCCCCATCTGCATTTCCATGTGATCCCGGCATACGAAGGTGTCCCTCTCGGCGCCCATGCCGGCGGCAAGGCCGATGACGCGGACTTGGCGGTGCTTGCCAAAGACATTGCGGCCCGGCTCTAGGCCCGCCATGACACCAACGCGCCACCTCCTGCTCGGCATGTCGCTCACTGCCGCGGCCGGCTTCATCGATGCGGTCGGCTTTGTCGAACTGGGGGGCTATTACACCTCCTTCATGAGTGGCAACACCACCCAGGGCGGCGCGGCGCTGATCCAGGGCGCCTGGCCCGTCGTGATTCTGACCGGTTCGCTGATCGGTCTGTTCTTCATCGGCAGCGTCCTGGGCGCCATGGTGGCGCTGTCCAATCCGCGCTGGGGGCCGGCCGCCGTCAGCGCCTCCGTCCTGGCGGGCCTGGCGCTGACCCTGGTCCTGCGGCTCAACGGCTTTCCCGCGACCCAGGCCATGCTGGTGCTGGCGGCCACCGCCGGCGCCCAGAATGTCATCATCCCCATGCGCGGCGCGGTACGGCTCGGCGCCACCTTCGTCACCGGGACGCTCTACATGGCGGGGCAGGATCTTGCCCTGGCGCTCAGGCGTCAGGCGCCGCCCTTCCGCTGGCTTCAGCATCTGGCGATCTGGCTGGGCCTCCTGGCTGGCGCGGCCCTTGGCGCGCTGGGCTACGGCCTTCTGGGCATCAACGCCCTCTTTGTCCCGGCGACACTCTACCTCGCCTTCACCGCCGGGCATGTCTGGGCAGCCAGGCAGGCGTAACAGGCGCGCCCGCTGCTCCCGCACAAACATGCACAGCGCGACCTGCCTCACCGCTTGATCCTGATCCACAACCATGGCAAATTACACTTGAGGTACGTACATCAAATGTGCCCGGAAGCGGTCACCGCAATGGACGCATCCAGGATCGGGAGGATCACATGGCAAGCTACAGGCCCAGGCCCGAATTCGTGCTGCAGGACGAGCACGCGCTGCGGCAGCTCTTTGCTCCCACCCATGCCCTCGCCATCCAGAAATGCCAGACCCGGCTGGGCGAACACGCCGAGGCCTTCATCAGGCGCTCGCCCTTCCTGTGCCTGGGCACCCAGAATGCCGACGGCAGAAGCGATGTCAGCCCGCGCGGCGACCCGCCCGGCTTTGTCAAAATCCTCGACCGGCAGACGCTGGCCATTCCGGATCGGCCCGGCAACAACCGCCTCGACAGCCTCACCAATATTCTCTCGAACCCCAATGTCGGGCTGATCTTCATCGTCCCCGGCTTCGACGACACTTTGCGCATCTCCGGCCAGGCCAGCCTGGTGACGGACCCCGAATTGCTCGAGAGCATGCGCGTCAATGATCGATTGCCCAACCTGGCCATCATCGTCCGGGTTGAGGAAGTCTTCTTCCACTGCGCCAAGGCCTTCCGACGCTCGCACCTCTGGGACCCTGCCCATCTCCAGGACCGCAGTGAAATGCCCTCGCTGGTCAAGATGATCCTCGACGAGACCAGCGGCGCCCCGCCAGAAGACGAGATGCGCCGGCTCGACGACGACCTGGAGGACGCCTACCGGAAGACGCTCTATTAGCCTCGGCGCTCAAGCCGCGACCTCCTCGGAAAAAAACCAAAGGCCGGGATCACTCCCGGCCTTCGTTCAGTCTCGGATCACTCGATCCTCAGCTTTTCTCTGCGGTTGCCTTGGGCTTTTTCGGCTTGGGCAGGGCCTTGGGTTTGGCCGGGCGCGGCGGCACCGCCACCAGTTCCAGCTTGGCCTCGCTCCCCTCGCCCACCACGGCGACGGTGACGGAACCGCCATTGACCAGCTCGCCGAACAGCACCTGGTCGGCCAGCGGCTTCTTGACATGCTCCTGGATCACCCGGCCCAGCGGACGGGCGCCCATGCGTTCGTCATAGCCGTGCTCTGCCAGCCAATCGGCCGCCTCAGGCGTCAGGTTGATCGTCACGCCCCGCTCGGCCAACTGGCCTTCAAGCTGCAGCACGAACTTTTCGACCACGCGGGCCACCACTTCGCGCGGCAGCGGCGCAAAGGAGATGATCGCGTCGAGCCGGTTGCGGAACTCGGGGCTGAAGGTGCGATTGATCGCCTCTTCATCGTCCCCCTGCTCGCGCTTGCGGCCAAAGCCGATGGGCGAACGGGCCAGTTCTGCGGCGCCGACATTGGACGTCATGATCAGGATGACATTGCGGAAATCCACCGCCTTGCCGTTGTGATCGGTCAGCTTGCCATGGTCCATCACCTGCAGCAGCACATTATAGAGGTCCGGATGGGCCTTCTCGATTTCGTCCAGCAGCACCACGCAATGCGGATGCTGGTCGACGCCGTCGGTCAGCAGCCCACCCTGGTCAAACCCGACATAGCCCGGAGGGGCACCGAGCAGCCGGCTGATCGTGTGCCGTTCCATATATTCGGACATGTCGAAGCGCAGCAGTTCCACGCCGAGCGTATCGGCCAGCTGCTTGGCGACTTCCGTCTTGCCCACGCCCGTGGGACCCGTGAACAGGTAAGAGCCAATCGGCTTCTCCGGCTCGCGCAGGCCTGCACGGGCCAGCTTGATCGCCGAGGACAGCGCCGTGATCGCCGAGTCCTGCCCGAACACAACGGACTTGAGGCTCCGCTCCAACCCGCTCAGCAGTTCGGCATCGGACTTGGACACCGACTTGGGCGGAATGCGTGCAATCGAGGCGATGGTGGCCTCGATATCCTCGACATCGATCACCTTCTTGCGCTGGTCTTCCGGCAGCAGCTTCTGGCTGGCGCCGCTTTCATCGATCACGTCGATCGCCTTGTCGGGCAGCTTGCGGTCGGTGATATAGCGCGCGCTCAGCTCCACCGCGGCCTTCAGGGCCTCATCGGTGTAGGTGATCTTGTGGAAGTCCTCGAAATAGGGCCTCAGCCCCTTCACGATCTCGATGGCATCGGGAACCGTGGGCTCGTTGACATCGATCTTCTGGAAGCGCCGCACCAGGGCACGGTCCTTTTCGAAGAACTGGCGGTATTCCTTGTAAGTGGTCGACCCGATGCAGCGGATCGCCCCGCTCGCCAATGCAGGCTTGAGCAGGTTGGATGCATCAAGCGCACCGCCCGAAGTGGCGCCGGCGCCGATCATGGTGTGGATTTCGTCGATGAAGAGCACCGCATTGGGCATCTTCTCGAGTTCCTTCATCACCGCCTTGAGACGTTCCTCGAAGTCACCGCGATAGCGTGTGCCGGCCAGCAACGCGCCCATGTCGAGCGCATAGATGACCGCTTCCTTGAGCACCTCGGGCACGTCACCCTCGATGATCTTGCGCGCCAGGCCTTCGGCAATGGCAGTCTTGCCCACGCCGGCATCACCCACATAGAGCGGATTGTTCTTGGAGCGCCGGCATAGCACCTGGATGGTGCGCCGCAGTTCGACATCGCGCCCGATCAGCGGGTCGATCTTGCCGGCCTTGGCCTTCTCGTTGAGGTTGACGCAGAAATCGGCAAGAGCCGAGCTCTTCTTGCTCTCTGCCCCGCCTTCGGCGGCCCCCTCGCCATCATCGGCGCCGCGCACCTTGCGCTCTTCGCTCGGGCCCGACTTGGTGATGCCGTGGGAGATGAAATTGACGGCGTCGAGCCGGCTCATATCCTGCTGTTCGAGGAAATAGGCGGCGTGGCTCTCGCGCTCGGCGAAGATGGCGACAAGCACGTTCGCACCCGTAACCTCTTCGCGACCGGATGACTGCACATGGATCACCGCGCGCTGGATGACGCGCTGGAAGGCGGCAGTCGGCCGCGCATCCTGGCCGTTCTGCACGACCAGGCTGTCCAGTTCTTCATTGATGAAATCTTCGAGGTCGCTCTTGAGCGCATCGATATCGACATCGCACCCGGTGAGCACCGCCACCGTGTCGCGATCGTCCGTCAGGGCCAGGAGCAGGTGCTCCAGGGTGGCGAACTCATGGTTGCGCTCACGGGCCAGGTTCATTGCCTGGTGCAGGGCCTTTTCGAGTCCGCGCGAAAATGAGGGCATATGATGTTCCTACTGTTTTTCCATCACGCATTGCAGCGGATGCTGGTTCTTGCGTGCCGTATCCATGACGC